>CANJXD010000414.1 GCA_947478535.1 Acetobacteraceae bacterium | reverse complement strand
TCGCGAGTGACAACGCATGACTCGGGGTCGTCGTGGATGGCTAGTCCTTCAACGTGCGGCTCTTTCATCCGCTACCTCCTGCCGGTCTCCCGGCGCACAGAGACTGCGCGATCCCGGTACAATATAAGCGTCACCCTACAACCACGGCGTGGGTTTCTGGGCTGAGGTTCCATGGCAGCAGGTCATTGATCCTGCTGGCGCGATAGCCAGTCGACAAATGCCAAACCGGGACCATGCCTGGAAAGCGAACCGGAGCCGTGGCGCCATGCAGAAGAATCGCGCGAGGATGGGGTCCCGATCGGGGCCCCAACAGCTTGCCGATTTTTTCGTGAGTTCAAGTGCTTGTGGTAGATGTCGAGAGGGGACCGAGTTCGGTGCCTGTTCACACGCGGACCGGGCAAGCGGGCTGTGCGCGGCCCTCAAGCCGCCGTTCGGCGCGTCCGCTCGCCGACCAGTGCGGCCAGCCTGGCGCGGATGTCGGGCCGCAGGTCCAGGAAGCAGCAACTTGCACCGCCATCGTCCCGCACCTCAAGGATTCGCGCCTGCAGTTCCACGCCGGGCAACAGGCTTTCCGCCCGCAGGCAGACGCGATCACCCTCCCGCAGTTCCGCCTCGAAGCGAGAGAGGCTGAAGCCGCCCTCGCTGATGTCGCGCAGCGTCGCGTTGATAGGCCCGCCGCTCGGGGCGCTTCCAGCTTCCAGTCGCAGCGTGACGCCGCAGGTGATTGGGCTGCGCGGACTGGTGCGCCGGTCCGTCACCGCCGTCGCCTCGCGCACGACGCGGATGATGGTGCTGCGCACGTCGCCGACCGCGTCCCTTGCTGTGTCGCTGCTACTGCGCATGGTGTGGGCTTCGCGCGTGCTCTGGGCGCTGGCCTCGCACACTTCCTGGAGGCATTCTGAAGCGCGGTTGGAGGCCGAGGCTGCCTGCGCCACCGCTTTGGCGATCTCGCGCGTCGCAGCGCTTTGCTCCTCCATAGCCGCAGCGATGGCGGTGGTGACCTGATCGACCGCGGACACCGCATCGGCCATGTCGCGGACCACGCCCACCGCGCGCTCGGTCGACTGCATCACCTCGCTGATTTCGCGGCTGATCTCCTTGGTCGCCAGCGCGGTCTGGGCCGCCAGCGCCTTGACCTCGCCGGCGACGACCGCGAAGCCTTTGCCGGCCTCACCGGAGCGTGCCGCCTCGATGGTGGCGTTCAGCGCCAGCAGATTGGTCTGCCCAGCAATACTGCCAATCAGCCGGGCAACGCCGCCGATGCGCGCCACCGTCTGACTCAACGCATCGATGATGTCCCGTCCACTGCCGCCGAGTTCGGCCGCAGTGCGGGTGGAGCGGCTGGCCTGGGCCAGACGCGTCGTGATCTCACCGATCGAAGCGCCCAGTTCCTCCGTGGCGGCGGCCACGGTGTTGGCGTTGTCCAGCGCCTCGGTCGCCGCCGCGGATGCGGACTGGCCCTCCACCGTCGCGCGCTCAGCCGCCGAAACAACCTGCGTCGCGCCGAGCAGGACCCGCTCCATCTGCTGGCTCATCATCCCGATCCCCTCGCGGGTCTCGCGCTCCACCCTATCGGCCATGTCCCGCAGCGCCGCGGCCTGCGCAACCATGGCATCCTCCGCCGCCTGCGCGGCCGCTGCGCGGTCAGCCGCCGCGGTCAGCAGGGATTGGCGGAAACCCTCCACGGCACGGGCCAAATCACCGATCTCGTACCGGCGGCGCAACTCGCCCACCGGCAGTTCCAGCATGCCCGTTCCCATGCGCTGCACATCGGCCACCACACCGGCCAGCGGGCGCAGCAGGGCACGCCACAGATGCCAGATCAGGACCACAACCAGGGCAATAGCCCCCAGCAGAAGCGCCAGCGTTTGCCCCGCGATCCAGTTCTGGCTGCGGATGACCTCGGAATTCTCCCGCGCAATCACCTCGGAGGCGATGCGCTGGGCGGTGATCATCGCGTTTATGGCGACGGTGGCGGCGCCGAACCAAGCATCCGGCGTCAGCGGCCATGCCGCCGCGCCGTCGCTGGCCATGAGCGCGCGCGCCCGCACGCTCTCGAATTCCTGCATATAGGCGTGGCTCGCCTGCCGGGTGGCAGCCAACGCCACCGGTTCATCGATCCTGGGCAGCAGGACTTCAACGATGCCGAGCGCCCCCTCGATGCGGCCACGAAACCCGCCCAGCGCGCGCAATTCGGCTGCTGTCAGCGGTGTTCCACGGGCAATGGCGCCATTGATCAGGCCGCGCTCCCGCCCCGCGAACTCCGCCGCCTCGGCCAGGGCGTTGCGCAGCGCCGTCATGTCCTCCAGCCGGTTACGCCCTTGCTCCCCGCTACCCTCGATGGTGCGGCGCAGCGCGGTGATGGCGTCGATCTCCGCTGAGGCGGCGGCGAACCATTCCCCCGGGCGAACAGGCGGGGCGCCCTGGGCAGGCTGATCGAGCCGCGCGCGCAGCGCCTGACCGGCAGCCCGCGCCCGCGCCACCGCGTCCAACGCCGTGGAAACGCCCTGTGCTGTCGTCAGCGCAGGGTCGGCGGCAATGCCAGCCCGGGCGGCCTGCAGCGCCGCAGAAGCCTCCGCCCGATGGGCACGGGCCCTGTCCCAGGCGGCGGCTGAGGTCCCACCTGGGTTCGCCGCGATCGCATTGGTCAGCCCGCGCTCCACCGCCAGTGCGCCGGTAGCGGTCAGCAATTCGCCGGCGTGGCGCTGCATGGCCGCCGCCGCACCGGCCCGGGCGGCCAGGTTCTGCGCCGAGCCAAGGTCCAGCCCCAGCCGCGAAACGATGAGCCCACCCAAGACGAGGAAGATGATGACGAGCTGGGCCCGCAATGACATGGCTGTGCTGATGCCTCGATCGAGCGCAACTTATGCGCCACGCCATCAAGCACGCCGCCCGCTAATGCACAGTGAACGACGGAGCGTTGCCGCGGGGCGGGCCGGGCTCTGTTCCGGGATTCCCGCACAGGGCCCGCCCCCCCGCATCACGGGAGAGGGCGGCTATCCGCCCCACGCCATGCATCCCGGCCCCAGTCCGCGGCCGCTTCTCACAGCAGGAAGTTGCCAGACGAAAGCGCGACGAGGCCGTTGACCTGGAGAAGCATTTCCGCCGGCCCGCCATCGCCGATATCGAAGGCGGCGAAGGTATTGGTGCCGTCGTCGAACGTCCTCGCTTCCGCGCTGCCCGTGCCGCTGAAAGCCCCGCCGCCGATCCAGATGAAAGCCTGATCGCCCGGCGCCGCCGAGGGGTCGACAAGGCGGACGGAGATCTGGTCAATGCCCGGGGAGAAGTCAAAAATCACGTCCGGCGTCGCGGCCGCGCTGTCCGCCAGCGCACGGAACTGGAAGGTATCCGCGCCCGCCCCACCCACCAGTGAATCCGACCCGCCATCGCCAGTCAGCGTGTCGTTGCCAGCGCCGCCAATCAGGCTGTTATTACCAAGATCGCCGAACAGGCGGTCTTGTCCCTCGGCGCCATCCAGGGTGTTGTCGCCGGCGGAGCCGATAAGTCGATTGTCCTTCGCATTGCCGACCCCCGCCAGAGCGGCGCTGCCGGAGGCGGCCGTGAAGAGGAGGATCTCCATCTCCGCATAGGCGCCGCTAAGCGTCACATTGAAGTTGACACCCAGGGTATCCGCTGTGCCGCCACCGGCGAGTTCGATCACCACATCGGACTGGTCGATGACGTAGAAATCGTCGCCGCCCCCGCCGACCAGGCCGTTGCCCAGGTCATTCGCAACAAGAAGGTTGGCCAGCGAATTGCCGGTGCCGTCAGTCGCACCGCCTGTCAGGACCAGGGCCTCCAGGCCCGTCCGCAGCACCATGTTGATGCTGGAGCGCACCGTGTCGAAGCCTTCAAGGCCGAGTTCCGTCACCACATCATCGACCGAGTCCACGATGTACGCGTCGTCTCCCGTCCCTCCGATCAGCGTGTCTGCGCCGGTGCCGCCATCCAGCGTATCGGCGCCTCCGCCGCCCACCAGCGCATCCGCGCCCCCGAGTCCGGCGAGCAGGTTGTTACCGGCATTGCCGTCAATCCGGTTGCCCTGCGTGTTGCCGGTGCCGCCGATGCCCGCTGCGCCGACCAGCATCAGGCGTTCGACCTCCAGGTCGATGGTCACGCTGACACTGGCGAAGATGGTATCCGCGCCTTCGCCGGCCAGTTCGAGCACGCTGTCGCCGAGGTCGTCGATCAGGTAGACGTCGTCGTCGGTGCCACCCGCGAGCGTATCGAAGCCGCCCCCGCCCGTCAGCGTGTCATTGCCGGCGAGGCCGTCGATCCGGTTCGCGCCATCATTGCCCGAGATTTGGTTACCCTGCGCATTCCCGGTGCCGGAGGTATCGCTGGTGCCGGTCAGCAGCAGCGCCTCCACCTCATCGACCAAGGTAAAGTCGATGCTGGCCGAGATGGTGTCGGCACCGCCACCGGCGGCCTCCAGCGCGGCATCCCCTGCGTCGTCGACGAAATAGGCGTCGTTGCCGGTGCCGCCTACGAGGCTGTCAGCCCCCAGGCCACCATCCAACGTATCGGCCCCCGCACCGCCCAGCAGCGTATCGCTGCCGTCGAGACCATCGAGGCCATTGTCGGCGCCATTGCCCTCCATTCGGTTGCCGAGCGCGTTGCCCGTGCCGATGGTCGCCGTGCCTGTCAGCAGCAGCGCCTCCACCTCATCGGCGAGCGTCGCGTCGAAGTTGGCGGAGATGGTATCGGCGCCACCCGCGGCGGCTTCCGCCACCACGTCGCCTGCGTCGCCCAGCACGAACAGATCGTTGCCCGCGCCACCCTCGAGGCTGTCGGCGCCATCCGGCTCCAGGCTCGGCATGATGACCGCGCCTGGCGTGATCAAATAGCGCGTCGTTCCTGCCAGCGTCCGTGACCCACAGCCCGTTGGAGTCCCGGTCCAGGGCGCTGAACAGCGCCCTGCCGTCAGGCAGCTTGAAGAAGCCGCCGACATGGCCGTCGCCAACACCGTCGAAGTCAACAAGAATGGAGGTGCCGAGGGTAGTGCCATCGGTCACCCAGAGTTCGCGCCCGGTGTCGAATCCCGCGCGGCGCGCGGAGAAGACGATCAGGCCGTTGCCGAGTTCCGTGAAACCTGACGCATCCGTGAGTGCGGCGACCAGATGCTGGCCGCCGAGTCTACCGTCCGTAGCCCACAGCCCACCGGTTGGGCCGGCGAAAAGCGTTGCTGTGGTCGTGAGCGGAATCTTCCCTCAGTGTCCGTCTCCGAAGATGTTGAATCCCTTGAGTCTCTTGTGATTCGCTGTGGTCCCAGCCGATTCGCAGGGTCTGACGATGTGGACTGCCGAGAACCGCCCTTTCTACGAGCGTAGCAAGCTGCGCTACCCAAGCGACCTGA
>CANJXD010000413.1 GCA_947478535.1 Acetobacteraceae bacterium | reverse complement strand
GCCTTCTGCCCGGAGCCGGAGCGGCGGATCCTGCTGCGGATGCTGGCGGCATCGCCGGAGCCGGAGGATAATCCGCCGAACCTGGAACGCGTGGTGCGCGGCATGGTCGCGACCGTGCGGCGGCAGGGCTACGCGCTGCGGGACCCCGGCGTGGAGCCGCGCAATTCGGATACCGTCGCCGTGCCGATCCTGCTGGGGGAGAGCGTCGCGGGGACCATCGGCTTGAGCTATTTCCGCTCCGCCGTCAGCCACACCACCCTGACGACGGTGCTGGTGCCGGGCCTGCAGGAGGCGGCGCGGCAGATCGCGGCGAGCATGGACAGGCTGCAATTGCCGCCGGGTTCCGCCATGCGGAACGAGGCGCGATAGGGCTGCCGCCGGGGCCGCCGCTCCCCTACTGTCGGGAAAATCCGCGTCAGCGGGGGGAGAGACATGCCTTCACAAGCCAGCTTCGCGGTGCCGGCGCTCGCCTGCGACGCGCATTGCCACGTCTTCGGCCCGGCATCGCGCTTCCCCTACTCCGCGGTGCGTCGCTACACGCCGGAGGACAAGCCGAAGGAAGTGCTGGCGGCGCTGCATGCGACGCTCGGCCTGGAGCGGGCGGTGATCGTGCAGGCAAGCTGCCATGGCACCGACAACCGCGCCATGATCGATGCGCTGATCAGCGAACCCACGCGGTATCGCGGCGTCGCGATGATCGATGACACGACGCCGGAGAGCGAGCTTGCGGTGATGCAGGAAGCCGGCGTGCGCGGCATCCGCTTCAACTTCATCAAGGCACTCGGCGGCGCCCCCGACATGGGCGTGTTCCACCGCGCGGCGGACCGCGTAAGGCCGCTGGGCTGGCACATGGTGATGCAGTTGCAGGGCGATGGCGTGCTGGAGATGGCGCCGGTGATCCGCGCGCTCGATATGCCGGTGGTGATCGACCATATGGGGCGCGTCGATCCCGCGCTCGGCACCGATGGCCCGGCCTTCCGCGCGCTGCTGGACCTGCTGGGCGACCCGCGCATCTGGGTGAAGCTGAGCGGGATCGAGCGGATGACGCGCGCACCCTTCACCGAGGCCCTGCCCTTCGCGCGCGCGCTTTTCCAGGCGGCGCCGGACCGCGTGCTGTGGGGCACGGATTTCCCGCATCCGAACCTGACGACGCCGGTGGATGAGGGGGAGTTGCTGAACCTGATCCCCAGCTTCGCGCCGACGCCTGCGGACCGGCAGCGGCTGCTCGTCGACAACCCCGCACGCCTGTACGGATTCTGATCGCCATGCCCGCCATCGACACCCACGCCCATGCCTTCGATCTGACGCGCCAGGGATGGGGCGGGGATCGCGGCTTCGACATCCAGGCGAATGAACTGGGCACCGCGCCGCAATTCCTGGAAATGCTCCGCTGCAACGGCTTCACCCATGGCGTGCTGATCAACCCGCTCGGCGGCTATGGGGCGGACAACACCTACATGCTCGAAGCCATCGCGGCCTCGGGCGGACGGCTGAAAGGCATCGCGCTGCTGCCGGACGGCACGCCGGAAGCGGCGGTGCGGCGAATGGTGGAAGGCGGCATCCGCGGCATCCGCTTCAACCTCGATTTTCCGACCAGCCCGACGCTGCACGGCGCCGCCGGCCAGCGGGCGCTGGATTGCGCAAGGGAGGCGGGGTGGATGGTGCAGGTGCACTACCACAGCGACAGCATCCTCGCGGCGCTGCCGATCCTGCGCGCCGCGCGCCTGCCGGTGGTGATCGACCATAGCGGGCGGCCGCATCTCGACCAGGGGCCGGAGGCACCGGCGTTTCGCGCGCTGCTCGATTTCGGGCGGACGACGGATGCCATCATCAAGCTGTCCGGCGTGTTCCGCTTCAGCGCGACGGGATCGCCCTACGCCGACACAGATCCCTACATCGCCGCACTCGTGGACGCCTTCACGCTGGATCGCTGCGTCTGGGGATCGGACTGGCCCTTCCTGCGCGCGAAGCAGCGCACGGATTTCGGCCCGTTGCTGGCCGCGCTGCATCGGGTGCTGCTGGATGCCGCGGATCGGGAAAAAGTGCTGTGGACCAACCCGGCACGACTGTTCGGCTTCACGGCATGAGGGAGGCGAGAATGAACCAGGGAACCACACGGCGCGCGGCGCTGGCCATGGCGGGGCTTGGCGCCATGGCCGGCACGGCGCGCGCGGCGGAATGGCCGGACCGCGCGGTGCGGGTCATCGTGCCCTATGCCGCCGGCGGCGCGGACAGCTTCATCCGTCCCTTGCAGGCGAAGCTGGCGGAGGCGCTGGGCCAGCCCCTCGTCATCGAATCCGTCACCGGCGGCGGCGGCGCCACCGGCACGCAGCGCGTGCGTGCGTCGATCGACGGGCATACGCTGCTGTTCGCCGGCACGGGTGCGCTGACGGCGGTGCCGAAGTTGCAGCGACTCATGTATTCCATCGCGGATTTCACGCCGATCGCGAACCTCATTGCCATTCCCTATGTGCTGGCGGCGAAGCCGAACGCGCCGTTTCGCGACATGCCCAGCTTTCTCGCCGCCGCGCGGGCGCGGCCGGAGGGGCTGAGCTACGGCACGCCCGGCATCGGCAGCACGCCGCATCTGGCGGCCGAAGCGATGGCGCGGGAAGCCGGCGTGAAGCTGCTGCACGTGCCCTATTCCGGCATCGCCACCGCCGTGGTCGGGCTGCTGGCGGGGGATATCGACCTGGTGATGGGCGCGCCGGGCAACATCATGCCGCTGATGGAACGCGGCGTCGTGCCGCTGGCGCAGACCGCCGCGCGCCGCGTGGCGCCGCTGCCGGCCATCCCGACGCTGCGCGAGGCCGGCATCGATGTGGAGATGGTGACGCGCTTCGGCTTCCTCGCCCCGCGCGGGATGCCGGATGCGGTGGTGGCGCGGCTTTCGGCGCTGATCCGCGCGGGTGGCGCTGACCCTGCCTATGCCGCCGCGATGAACCGCAACTTCAACGAGGTGGAGTTGCTGAATGCCGCGCGCTTCGGGGAAATCCTCGCCGCCGAGGATGCGCTGACGGCGCGGCTGCTGGCAGTGCTGAATATCCAGGGGTAGCGCCCCACGCGACCCCCACCCCGGCCCTCCCCCGCAAGCGCGGGGGAGGGAGATCGTGGGGGGCGCCGCCTGTTACTCGCCGGGCATGGGGTAGTCGTCGGCGTTCAGGACCCAGCCTTTCTTGATCGAGAAATCGACGCGGGGCGGGCAGAAGATGTCCACCATCTGGCCGGCCATCTCGGCGCGGGAGGTGTGCACGGAGGGTGGCGGGATGACGGTGACGGAGGGGGCGCCACAATACTCGTGCTCATCCTCCCGCCAGGTCGTCATGTCCGGTACCCAGGGCCAGCGGATGTGGTGGGTATAGGCGCCGTTCAGCACCAGCGAGCATTGCTCGAACTCATCATGATGGTGCGGCGACATCTTCGTCTTGTCGCGCGGGCCCTTGGCGGCGTCGAGGTAGTTCACCATGAAGGTCGTGCAGCGCCAGATGCGCCCGAACCGCCCGGGTTCGGGCGGCACATCCAGCGTGTAGCTGCGGATGCGAAAACCGTCTTTCGGCGTCGGCCAGTCCTGCAGCGGCGGGATGCGCGGATCGGCCTCATCGAAGGCCCCGGCATTGCTGCACTTCGCCGCGAGATCGGCCGAACGCGGCGTGATGAGGCGGACGACGCGGCCCTTGCCGCGAATGGTGATGCGGCTGTCCCCCGGCGGGATGAAGACGAGGGAATTGCCCTCGACAACCTTCGTCTCTCCACCCGCGGTGATCTCCGCGGTGATGCCGGCATCCGGCATCAGCAGCGCGTACTCGTCCACCTGTCCGGCCCGCGCGAGCACGCTGCCGTCCACCACCTCGGAATAGGCGATGATGAAGTTGCGGCCGCGCGCGAGCCAGGTGCGGACGCCATCCGCATCCTCCTGGGGCGCGGTCTCGTAGAATTTCGCGTATTCGGCCGGGGTGTAGCGACCGGCCACGACCTTCGGCACGGCGGCGGCGCTGGACAAGGCGGCGCGGGGGTCTGAGGCGTCATAGGCCATGGGCGTTTCTCCTCCCGGCGTGGCGCCGGTCTTGTTCCGTTCGGCGCGGGCGCCGATTTTGTTCCGACCAGTGGAACATTATTCCTGCCAACAGCGTGATGCTGTTGGCTAGGGCCGATGCTGTCAACGCCCGGCACGAGGTGTTCTTCCGGCCTGCCCCCCTCTCCCGGCCATTGCCTCTCGACCGGAGCACGGCAAGGCGTCAGCATCGGGCGCCGCATCGCTGCGGGGCCCAGTCTCTGCCGGGAAAGGACGACCATGCCGCACCCGAGCGCCACCACCGTGCCGCCACCGGCCGACCCGATGCCCCTGGCGCGAACCCGAGGGCAAACCGAGGGGCATATCCTGGTGGTCGAGGATGACCGGGAAATGCTGGGCCTGATCTCCCGCTTCCTGATGCAGAACGGCTTTCGCGTGACGGCGGCCGAGGATGCGCCGGCGGCGCGCGCCGTGCTGGCGGCGGACCCGGCCGACCTGGTGCTGCTGGATGTCATGCTGCCGGGCGAATCCGGGCTCGATTTCTGCCGGGCGCTGCGGCAGCACTCGGCGGTGCCGATCATCATGGTGACGGCGCGGGGGGAGGAGGCGGACCGGGTGCGGGGCCTCGAATTCGGGGCGGATGACTATATCCCGAAACCCTTCGGGCGGGCGGAGTTGCTGGCCCGGGTGCGCGCCCTGCTGCGCCGCAGCCGCGGCATGCTGGAAGCGCCGGAGCCGGCGGGGGGCGATGCCGCGCAACTCAGCTTCGCCGGATGGCGGCTGGATACGCGGCTGCGAGAATTGTCCACGGTGGATGGCATGGCGGTGGAACTCTCGGGCGGAGAGTATGAGTTGCTCGTCGCCTTCTGCGAACATCCGCAGCGCGTGCTGAGCCGCGACGAGTTGCTGGAATTGTCGCGCAATCGCGCGGCCTTCGGCTCGGTCGGGCGCTCCGTCGATGTCATGGTGAGCCGACTGCGCCGCAAGCTGGAGCCGACGGAGGCGAGCCCGCCTGTCATCAAGACCATTCGCGGCCTGGGCTACCGCATGGTCCCGCAGGTGCAGCGCGGCGCGTGACGGCACTGCACCGACTGCTGCCGCGCACCCTGGCCGCGCGGGTCGTCATCGTGCTGGTGGTGGGAATGATGGCGTTCCATGCCGGCAGCTTGTGGCTGCATGGGGAAATCACCTCCCTCGCTATCGGCTCGACGCGGGAGGCGGCGCTGGCGGAACGCTTGGCCAGCGCGCGGCGCGCCGTAGCCCAGCGCCCAATGGAAGAACGCGACGCGATCGCGCATGCGCTGTCCTCGGTCGGGCTGGAATTGCATTGGACGTTGACGCCCACCGGC
>CANJXD010000412.1 GCA_947478535.1 Acetobacteraceae bacterium | reverse complement strand
CCCGGCCGATGGCTCGGCCGTGGTGCTGTGTGTGATGTCGATGCTGGCCATCGCGCCGGAAATCCCCGGCGCCCGTCTGCCGATCGACCCGCGGACGGACCTGTCGGGTGTCGCGTTGTTCGCCCTCTCGCCCTATGGGCTCGTCGTCGGCAACACATCCCCCTATCGGTCCTTGCGGCAATTGGTGGATGCGGCGAAGGCGCGGGCTTCCGCCATTTCCTATGCCAGCGTCGGCGTCGGCTCGGCGCCGCATCTCTCGGGCGTGCTGATCGGGCTCAGGGCGCCGGCGGAGATGGTGCATGTGCCCTATCGCGGCGCCGCCCCCGCGCTGCTCGACGTCATCGCCGGGCGGGCGGATTTCATGATGGTCAGCCTCGGCGACGTGACGAAGCAGATCCAGGATGGGGATCTGCGTCTGCTGGCGCTGGGGGATAGCCGGCCAGTGCCGCTGTTCCCGAATGTGCCGGCGCTGTCGGCCACCATGCCGGGGGTGGAGAGCTACACATGGTTCGGCCTCTGCGGCCCGCGCGCCATGACCGCCGAAGGGCGCGGGCGGTGGGAGAGGGGGGTTGCCGCCGCTGTCGGCGATGCCGGCTTCCGCCAGCGCCTGGAAGCCATGGGCCTGGTGCCGCTGTTCGAGGATGGGGCGACGATGGACCGCCGCATCGCCGCCGACCGCGCCCTGTGGGGAGAGGTGGTCCGTGCCGCGAACATCCGCGCCGACTGAGACGCCACCGACGCAGGCGCCGCTGCTGCGGACCATCGCCATGCCGGCGGATGCCAATCCGTCGGGCGACATCTTCGGGGGATGGCTGATGGGGCTGATGGACCTCGCCGGCGGCAATGCCGCCGCGCGCCGGTCCCGCGGCCGGGTCGCCACCATCGCGGTGGATGGGATGGTGTTTCATTCACCCGTGCTGGTGGGTGATGAGATCAGCATCTATGCGAGCATCGTCTCCGTCGGGCGCAGCTCGATGCGCATTGCCATCCAGGCCTGGCGGCGGAAGATGTCGGACGCCGCGATGAACCAGGTGACGGAGGCGGTCTTCACCTTTGTCGCCATTGATGCCGACCGGAAGCCAAGGCCGGTGCCGCCGGAGGAGCCCAGCGCATGACCCCGGAAGCCCCATGGCCCCTGATCCGCGAACACACGATCCGCTGGTCCGAATGCGACCTGTACGGCCATGTGAACCACACGGCCTATCTCTCGATCTTCGAGGATATGCGGATCTGGCACTGGGAGGCGCTGGCCGGTGCCGCCATCACGCCGACGCGCCCGGGCCCCGTCGTCGCGCAGATCGAGGCGAAGTATCTCCGCGCCGTGGGCTTCGCCGCGAAGGTCACGCTGGGCAGCCGCGTGGTGTCCTTCCGCCGCACCTCCTTCCTCCACGAATACGCGATGTGGCAGGACGGCGTGGCCTGCTGCACGGGCCGCGCCGTCATCGTCATCACCCGCAGCGACACCGGGGAGAAGGTGCCGCTGTGGCCGGAACTCCGCGCCGCGATGCTCGCCGAGGGCGCGGTGGCGGAGGGGTAGCGGCTACTGCCGCCAGGGCCGGCGCTGCCACAGGCCCCGGATGGCGGCGTAGTCCTCCGCCATCATCGCCTTGTAGTCATCGCCGATCAGCGGCCGCATGGGCATGCCCGAGCGTTCGGCATCCGCGATCATCGCGGGATCGGCGAGCGCTTCGCGGAAGGCGTCGCGCAGGCGCGCCACGATCTCCGCCGGCATGCCCGGCGGGCCGGCGATGCCGCGGGCGGATCCGCCGAGCACATCGAAGCCCTGTTCGCGGAAGGTCGGTACTTCGCCCGTCGGCGCCCATCGCGTCGGGCCACCCTGGCCGAGGCAGCGGATGCGGCCATCCCGCATCAAGGGCAGGCCCTCCGACATGTTGAGGCTGCCGATCGGCAGCGTGCCGCCGAGCACGTCCCGCAGCACCGGCGCGGTGCCGTTGTAGGGCACATGCAGCAGCCGGCAGCCGGCGGCTTCCTCGAAGCCCAGTTGCAGCAGGTGGTCATCGCTGCCGATGCCGGCGGTGCCGACGCCGATGCTCTCCGCGTCCCGCTTCGCCGCCGCCTGAAGGTCCGCCAGCGTCCGCCAGGGGCTGTCCGCGCGCACCCAGAAGCCGCCGGGATCATCGACGACATTGGCGATATAGGTGAAATCCTCCGGCCGGTAGCGCGGGCGGCGTTCGACGGCCACGGCGTGCATCGCCGTGTTGGTGACGGCCCCCAGCGTGTAGCCATCCGGTGCGGCGTTGAAATTCGCCTCGAACCCCAACTGCCCCGCGGCGCCGGCGCGGTTGACGATGGCGAAGCGCGAGCCAGGCAGGCGCGGCTGCACGAACTGGATGATGGGGCGCACCATGTTGTCCACGCCGCCTCCGGGCGGGAACGGGACGATGACCTCGATCGCCCGGTCCGCCGGCCAGGCGGCGAGGGCGATGCGCGGTGCGGCGAGGGCTGCGGTCCCGGCGGCGGCGCCGAGAAGGGCGCGGCGAGTGGTCATGCTGGTCCTCCCTGTTTCGTTCGGGCGAGCATAGTCCCGGCGCCCTGACAGGCAAGTGATTGATGATCCATCACAAATCATTCTGTGGAACGGAACGCCGGCCTGCCATTGGCTTTACCAATGAGGCTGATCGGAAGCGCGTCTTGGCGCGTTGAGGCTGGCGTGCCGCAGGATCGGTGTCAGCAAGGAGCTATCCCATGTCCCCCATCGCGATGCTGAAAACCCGCCTCGCCGCCGCCGCCCTGCTCGCTGCTGTCATGGCGGCGCCCGCCATGGCGCAGACGCCCTTCCCCTGCCGGGTCGGCCCCGCGGCGAAGGAAAGCTACCTGCTGGCCGAGCATTTCGCGATGGTGGTGGAGGCCTCGGGCGATCGCACGGAATACCGGATGCGGGTGTTCAACCCGCACCCCTGGCCGGCGGCGGTGCTGGCGGGCATCGGCCTGCCTGGGCTGCGGCAGGCCCCCGCCGAGCCGGTCATCGTCCCGGCCCGCGGCAGGGTGGAAGTGACCATCGGCTGGTTTCCGCTGTCCCGCGCCGAGCGGCGGATGATGGCGCCGCCCTCGATGGATGAGGTGAGGGCGGCGATGACCATCCCGCTTTGCGAAGTCCTCGGCCCCGACGCCGCGCCGGCGGGCCAGCCCCTCGCCCGGTCCGAGGCCCCGCTATCCCCGGCCCCGCTATACCAGGCCCCGATCCCGTCGCGTGGCGTCGAGGTCATCCGCGATGAACGCTTGCACCAGCGCCTCCATCGACTCTGAGGCAACGAAGCCGAGGCCCGGGGACCGAGAGGCGGCGAAGCTGGCGGGCCAGCCGGCGACGATAGCCTCCACCTCCGCATCCGGCACGCGGCGCGCCAGGGCGCGGGCCGCCGGGCCGGCAACGGCGCCCAGCGCATCCAGGATCTCCCGGATGCTGGCGGAAATGCCGGGCGGGTTGACGCCGCGATCCCGCCCCAGCGTCGCGCTGTCCATCGCCGCCGCATGGGCCAGCCAGTCGATGGCGCGGCGGGGGGAGCAGACCCAGACCTTGAAGTCATCCGGCACCGGATACTGCGCCTCCAGCCCCAGCAGCGGTTCCCGCACCACGGCGGAGACGAAGGAGGACGCGGCGCGATTGGGGCGGCCCGGGCGGACCATCACGGTCGGCAGGCGGATCGAGACCGCGTCGAGGAAGCCGCGCCGCGTCGCATCCGCCAGCAGCAACTCCCCGATCGCCTTCTGCGCGCCGTAGCTGTTGGTGGGCATCTGCCGCCCGTCATCCGGGACATTGGCCGCCTGCCCGCCATCGAAGGAGGCGACGGAGGAGGTGAAGACCACGCGCGGCGGGTCCGGCAGCGCCCGGCAGGCCTCGATCAGCGCCTGGGTGCCGGTGATGTTGACGCGGATGCCGAGGTCGTAGTCGGCCTCCGCCGCCGCGCTGACCACGGCGGCGAGGTGGACCACCACCCCCGTGCCGACCGGAATCGCGGCCTTCAGGGCCGCGACATCGGCCACATCCCCTGCCAGGCAGCGGATGTGGAAGGGGGCGTCGAGCGGCGCGGGCTCGTGCAGGTCGAACAGCGTCATCCCCGTGATCGGCGCGCCGCCGATTGTCTCCACGGCCGCGAATCGCGCCGCCAGCTTCCTCCCGAGGAACCCGCCCCCGCCCAGGATCGTGACCTGCATTGCCGCCCCCATATGATTCGTGGCGCCACGTTGCCGCCGGGCCGCGTCGGCGCCAAGCTCCCCGCATGATGTCCGACCCGATGACGCCCGCTCCGATGATCCCCGAGCGGCCCTGCCGCCTCCTCCTCAACCGCCGCCACGGCACGCCGGGCGTGGTGGTCTTGCCCGATGGCGGGTTCCGCCGGGCGCGGGCGGAGATCACATCCTGGGACGGCTATGCGGTGACGCCCCTGGTGCCGCTGGAGGATGTGGCGAAGGCCGCCCGCATCGCCACCGTCGCCTACAAGGATGAAGGTGGGCGCTTCGGCCTCGGCAGCTTCAAGGCGCTGGGCGGAGCCTATGCGGTGGCGCGGCTGCTGGTGCAGGAACTCGCGCGCCGGGGCGTCGCCAACAATGCCACCACCGCGGAACTCGCCGCCGGTGCGCATCGGGAGGCGACGGGCGCCATCACTGTCTGCTGCGCGACCGATGGCAATCACGGCCGCAGCGTCGCCTGGGGCGCCCAGCGCTTCGGCGCGCGCTGCGTCATCTTCGTGCACGAGACCGTGAGCCAGGGGCGGCGCGACGCCATCGCCCATTACGGCGCCGAAATCCGCGTCGTCCCCGGCAACTACGATGACGCGGTGCGCGCCGCGGCCCATACCGCGGAGCGGGAGGCCTGGTTCGTCGTCTCCGACACCTCCTACGAGGGCTATACGGAGGTGCCGCGCGACGTGATGCAGGGCTATCGCCTGATGGCGGATGAGGCCGCGGAACAATGGGCTGCGCTCGGCCTGGGCGCGCCGCCTACCCACGCCTTCATCCAGGGCGGCGTCGGCGGTGTCGCCGCCGCGGTGGCGATCCAGATGCGCGCGCGCTTCGGTGGCGCGGTGAAGGTGGTGGTGGCCGAGCCCGACAAGGCCGCCTGCCTGCTGGCCAGCGCCGAGGCCGGGGAGCCGGTGACGGTGGAAGGTGACCTCGACACGCTGATGGCCGGCCTTGCCTGCGGCGAGCCTTCCCTGCTGGCGTGGCAGGAACTCGAACGCGGCGCCTACGCCTTCATGGCGGTGTCGGATGCCAGCGCAGTGGATTGCATGCGCGTCCTGGCCCGCCGCATGCCGAAGGTGGTGGCGGGGGAAAGTGCCGTCGCGGGCATGGCGGCCCTGCTGCTGGCGGCGGCCGATCCGCTGTCCCGCTCCCTGCTGGGCCTCGATGCTGACAGCCGGGTG
>CANJXD010000411.1 GCA_947478535.1 Acetobacteraceae bacterium | reverse complement strand
TGGGTCGTCGAACGCACCATCGCGTGGCTCAACCGCTGCCGTCGGCTCGCCAAGGATTGGGAAAACCTGAGCCGCAACGCACTCGCCTTCCTGCGGATGGCATCGATCAGGCTCATGGTCAGGAAACTATGCAATCCAAAGGGATGATCGGAGACAGACTCTCAGAGCGCGTGCCGCCGTCGTAGATCGCCGAAAGTGCCAGCAGACGACGGGCCTGTGCGGCGTCCTTGCTGCGCCGCGTCAGACGCCGCAGCTCCGCCGCGCTGAAATCAGGACGCAGAGCAATGGCGCGCCATGGTGAGCCTCCTATGCTCACCAGCTTGAATCACATCACCCCCGCGTCGGGGAATCCCCTTCGTGAGTCACGACCATCGGGACTTGGTATTAGCCACTTGGCGGGAGACTGTTCGGCTCGCCGACGTTAGCCGATAGGGCCGCGGGTCAATAGATCGCGGCTTCGTGCCAGGGTATCATAACGCGGCGGAGCGCGCCGATCGCAGCGTGCAGCACCAACCCCATCAACGCGAGCATCAAAATGATACCGAACAACCGGTCGGTCTGGAAGGCGTTCATCGTCGCCACCGCGAGGTAGCCGAGGCCCGCGCTGCCGCCAAGGAATTCGCCCACCACCGCCCCGATTGTGGCGAGCACGATGGCCATTTCCATTCCGGCCAGCACCGCGGGCAGCGCCGCCGGCAGTTCGAGCAGCCAGAAGCGTTGCAGCGAGCCGGCGCGGGCAGCGCGGAAGACGTCGCGATGCCCGGCCTCCACCGACCGCATGCCTAGCAGCGTGTTGGTCAGCACCGGGAAGAACGCGATAACCGCAGAGACCACGATCTTCGAGGTCGGCCCGAAGCCAAACCACAGCACGAAGAGCGGCACTAGCGCAACTTTCGGCACCACCTGGCTCGCCACCACGAAGGGCTGCACCGCGCGTTCCAGCAGCCGCGACCGTGCCACGGCGGCGCCGAGGCCGAGGCCGAAGACCGCCGCCAGCGTGAAGCCCGCGAGCGTTTCGCCGAGCGTAATGGCGAAGTGCCGCCAAGTCGCCCGCTCCCCAATCAGCTCGACCAGCGCGACGGCAACGGCCGAGGGCGCCGGCAGCAGCAGTGCCGAAACACCGGAGAGCCGGCAATAGGCTTCCCAGCCGACGATGAAGGCGAGCACCGCAACGAGGCCCGGCGCCCGGTCGCGCAAGGCGGCCTTCATGGGTTTCCACCGAGCAGGCGCCGCAGATGCCCGGCGACGGCCTGGAATTCTGGCATTTCCTCTAACGCCGTTGGGCGCGGCCGGGGGAAGGGGACATTGACGATCTCCCGCAGCCGCCCGGGGCGCGGGCTCATAACCGCCACGCGGTCAGCCAGCATTACCGCTTCCGAGATCGAATGCGTGACCAGCACGACGGTCGCGCCCGTACCGAGCCAGATTCGCTCCAACTCGCCGTTCAGATGCATACGCGTCAAGGCGTCGAGTGCGCCGAAGGGTTCGTCCATCAGCAGCAGCGCCGGCGACTCCGAGAGCGCTCGAGCGATAGCGGCGCGCTGCTGCATGCCGCCGGACAGTTCGCGCGGCCAGCGCTTTTCGAAGCCGCCGATGCCGACAAGGGCGCAAAGCTCGCGCGCGCGCGCAAGGCGCGACGCGCGCTGCATGCCACGCAGCCGCAGCGGCAGTGCGACATTTTCCTCCACCGTCATCCAGGGGAGCAGGTTCGCCTGCTGGAAGACGAAGCCGACCGGCGCAGGCCCATGCCCCACTGTGGCTTCGCCCTCGGTTGCGCTCTCCAGTCCGCCGATGATGCGCAGCAGCGTCGTCTTGCCGCAGCCCGAGGCGCCGATCAGAACGAGGAACTCGCCCGGCGTGACGTCCAGGTGCACCGGGTCCAGCGCCCGCACGCTGCCGCTGCGTGTTGCGAAGGTCTTCGCGACGCCCCGGCAGCTGACGGCCACGCCCATACTGCGTGTGCGCCTTAGAGACGCGCGCCGAGCGCGCTGGTGAAGGCGCGCTCGGGGTCACCCACCTGTGCCAGCCCGGCGGTGACCATCTGCGCCCAGCCCTGACGCCAGCGGTCGGGGATGTTGCGCAGCAGGTTGACGGCGCCCTCAGCGTGCCAAAGCTCCTCCTCGGCGCGCAGCACGGCCTTGGCGGTCTCCGGCGCGCGCAGTTCCTGCAGCTCGAAAGGCTGCATGGCGCGCAGCGTCGCGTCGCCGGCGCTATCGGCCTTGATCTCGTTCACCGCCGCCAAGGTGGCGCGCAGGAAGCCGAGCAGCAAGTCGGGTGATTCGGCGATGCTGCGCTCGCTCGCGATATAGACTTGCCCTGGAATAGCGGCGAAGGCGTTGACGTTGAAAGCGTGGATCGGCGCGTTGCGCGCGCGCAGCTGCACCACCACGCCCGCATCGCAGATAAAGCCATCCAGGCGGCGGAGCTGCACCATGTCGAAAGCGCCCGGCGAGTTGCCCACTACCTGCCGCCGCACCGCATCCTTCGGCACGCCGGCCGCGGCGCAGACGATATCGATATAGTTTTCGCTGCCGCCCCCGGCGGAAACGATGCCAATGGTCTTGCCCGACATCTCCGCCGCGTTGCGGATCGGCGCGATGGCCGCGCTGACGATGTAGAAGGTCGAGGCATGCGCGATGGTGCCGATCGCGCGAATCGGTGCATTCGCGCCGGAGATCGAGCGCACCACATCGATCCCGCCGGTGCGCGCCACCAGCGCCTGGCCGGAGACCACCTGCTGCACCGCCGCCGCCGAGCCAGTTCCGCCCTGGATGCGCACGCGAAGCCCGTTGCGGCCGAAATGCCCGTTGGTCGCCGCGGCATAGTCGGGCGCATAGGCAATCAAGTTGCCGAAGGGCGTGACGTAAGTGATGTCGCGCGGCGCCGCCTGGGCACGCAGGGTCGTGGGAGCGAAGATCGGCGTGGCAAGCGCGGCGGCGAGCAGCGTGCGGCGCGTGGTGTGGGCCATGGTAGAGTTCCTCCGTTGCGGATCAGTCGATGGCCGACGGCGCGACGCCCAGTGCTCGGAATGCTTCCTCGAGCGGCAGTGCGGCGCGGAACAGTGTGTCCTCGGCGCCGGGTCGGCCGATAAGTTGCAGCCCGATTGGTAGCCCCTCCGGCGACAGGCCAGCCGGTACGACGAGCGCAGGCTGACCTAGGAAGGACGACGGCTGCGTGTAATGGGCGAGCAGTGTGATCAACTGCCAGGCGCCGGCGTCGCCGGCATCCGAGACCTCCGCGTAGAGCGGCGGCAGCACCGGCACAGCGGGCGTCAGCAGCACATCCACCTCGGCGAAGGTGGTGGCGAGCGCCTCGCGCAGCAGCGCGCCGCGCAGCCGCTGCGCGTCCACGTAGTCGATCGCGGCGGCGGCATAGCCGGCGGCGAAAAAGCTCCGCACCGATAGTGGGTAGTTTCCGGGATGCGCGGCTAGCAGCGGCCGGTGCACTGCGGCGGCCTCGCTACGCATGATCACGCGGATCAGCGAGCGGATTTCCGCCGTCTCCACGACGTCCACGTCGCGAACTTGGTGGCCTGCGCGTTCCAGGATGCGGCGGCCTTCCTCCCAGGCGAAGGCAACCGCCGGCATCAAGTGATCGGTGTAGTAGCGACGGGGCATGCCAATGCTCAGCCGCGCATCCGGTTCGACCGCGGGCGGCGGGTACGCGCCTCGCGCGGCCGCAAAGAGGATGGCGCAATCATCCACGCCGCGCGCTAACATGCCCACCGTGTCGAGCGACCAGGAAAGCGGAAACACGCCTTCGGTCGGCACAATGCCCGGCGTCGGCTTCAGCCCGACTACGCCGCAGAAACTCGCCGGCACACGGCAGGAGGCGCCGGTATCTGTGCCGAGTGCCGCGAAGACAAGTGATGCCGCCACAGCAACCCCGGAACCGGAGGACGACGCGCCGGTACAGCGCCCGAGCGACCAGGGATTGCCTGCATTCCCGAAGAAGGCGTTGGTTCCAGTGGTGCCGAGCGCGAATTCCGCCAGCGTCAGCGCGCCTACCTCTACTGCGCCGGTCGCCTGAACCGCAGCCAGCGCCGGCGAGGGTGGCAGCGGCTTGTCGCCCCAGGGCGCGGCAACGCCGCAACTCGGCTGTCGGCCGAGGCGGGCGAAGATGTCCTTATGCGCCACTGGCAGGCCATGCAGCGGATGCGGGGTTCGCGGCACTGCATCAGCCGTCGCCGCGGCCGCGCTAGCGGCATCGGGCCAGAGTTCGACGAATGCGCGAAGGCGTTCGTTCAACCTCGCGCTGCGGTCGAGCGCGGCCGCGACGAGGGCGGAGGACGTCACGGCGCCGGCAGCGCGTCGCGCCGCGGCATCGCGGATCCCGCCGCGCAGCAGGGCGTCAGCCGTGCGCACGCGGCAGCGACCTGATGATCGCGGCGAGTAGGTCGGGGGCATCGCCGGGGCCGAGCCGCGCGCGCATACGGTCGACCCCAGCCGCTAGGCGCTCCACCTCGGCACCAATGCGGTCGGGATCGGGGCTGCGCGCGTCGCGCTGAGGCGTAATCGGCAATTCATTGACAGCCATCGCGAAGACTTTCTCCCATACGAAGTAAACACCCGGAGCAGGCGGCGGACAAGTCCCCATGCGCCGTGTCTCGCCCTTTCGTCGCACCGAAAGCAGGACTGATGAGGCGGTCCCCATCCGTCGGCTCTCCCGCAGTCTGTGTGGAATGCGGGGACGGAACGGTGAGTGCGGTGTGAACCGCCCCGGGTTTGTCGTAGGCCCAACGGATTGAGAGGATGGGGCCATGACGAAGAAGACATCGAACCGGTTTTCACCTGAGGTTCGGCAACGCGCGGTGCGGCTGGTGCTGGATCACGGTGGCGACCACGGCTCGCAGTTGGCCGCGATTGGCTCGATCGCGGGCAAGATCGGCTGCACGGTCGAGACGTTGCGGAAGTGGGTGCGGCACTCTCCGCGACGGTGGCCAGCACCACGCGGCGACGCATGGTGAACACGCGGCGCGAACAGGACTGCATGGCGAACCTCCATGCGATGAGCCGCGCCTTCGGAATCAGCGAGGTTCCCTATGTCGGCGTGCTCAACCCTCTCGACCTGCTCGAAGACATCGAGGCGCAGGAGGTGAAGGCCCGCATCGAGGCGATGGCGCCGGTCCGCGCGCTCCGCATCGCGCCTGGCGAGGTGCTGGAGATCGGTCGGCTGCGGCTGGAGCCGCTGCGCGTCACGCTGCGCCTGCTCGCCACCAACTGGTTCCACGAGCATGTGACAGGCACGCTGTTCACCTCAGATGCCTTCGCGGGGCTCTCCCGGAACACGCCCGACGCGACGCTGGTTCTCGGGGCGGAGGAGCCAGGGCCGGATCCCGCCGCCCTGGCGCATGCGATGTCGGCGAAGTTCGACTGGCTGGC
>CANJXD010000410.1 GCA_947478535.1 Acetobacteraceae bacterium | reverse complement strand
TGCTGATGGCGATCGCCATCGCCGTGCTGGCCTGGGAATGGGTGCATCTCTGCGGCTGCCGCACGCGGGTCTTCCCAGGGCTGGCCGTGCCGCTGGTGGTGCTGGCCGCCGGCTCCTTCGCGGTGGAGGATATGCCCCGCACGGCCCTCGCGGTGCTGCTGGGCGGTTTCTTCGCCACCTGGGCCGTCGCGCGCTCGATGACGGCGGAGTTGACCCAGCCGGCCGGGCGGCTGGCGGCGGGGGTGCTCTATATCGGCCTGGCCGGCATCGCGCTGATCGAGTTGCGCCACGACAATGAAGCCGGCCGCGGCAATGTGCTGTTCCTGTTTCTCGTCGTCTGGGCCTCCGACATCGGCGCCTATATGGCTGGGCGGGCGTTTGCCGGGCCGAAGCTCGCGCCGGCGATTTCCCCCAACAAGACCTGGTCTGGCGCGGCGGGCGGGCTGGCCTCCGCCATCCTGGTGGGTGGCGCCTGTGCGCTGGCCTTCACGCCGGGGGCGGGGGTGCTGCCGATCATCCTGGTCACCACGCTGGTCAGCATCGCCTCGATGATCGGGGACCTCGCGGAAAGCGCGATCAAGCGGCAATTCAAGGTCAAGGACACCTCCTCCCTCATCCCCGGCCATGGCGGGTTGCTGGACCGGCTGGATGGGGTGCTGGCTGCAGCGCCGGTGGCGGTGCTGGTGTCCTATGCGTTGGGCCAGGGCCGCGCGCTCTGGGGTTGGGGGTAGGGCTTGGCGCGATCGGTCTCCATCCTGGGCTCGACAGGCTCCGTCGGTCGTTCGACCGTCGCCCTGCTGGAAGCGGCGCCGGGTGAGTTCACGGTGGAGGCGCTGGTCGCCAACCGGGATGTGCCGGTGCTGGCGGAGCAGGCGAAGCGCCTCGGCGCCCGCTGCGCCGTGGTGGCGGATGAAGCCGCCTGGCCGGCGCTGAAAGCGGCGCTGGGCGGCACCGGCATCGCATTGGCGGCCGGGGCGGACGCGGTGGTGGCGGCGGCGGCGCGGCCGGCGGATTGGACCATGGCGGCCATCGTCGGCGCGGTGGGGTTGCGCTCCACGCTCGCCGCGCTGGCGCGAGGCGGCACGCTGGCCATCGCCAACAAGGAAAGCCTGGTCTGCGCGGCGGACCTTGTGATGGACGCCGCGGCGCGCGGGGGCGCGACCCTGCTGCCTGTCGATTCCGAACACAACGCCATCTTCCAGTGCCTGCAAGGCGAGGATGCACGCGGCATGGAGCGGATCGTGCTGACGGCCTCGGGCGGCCCGTTCCGGGACTGGTCGCTGGACCGGATGGCGGCGGTCACGCCGGAACAGGCGCTGAAGCACCCGGTCTGGTCGATGGGCGCCAAGATCTCCATCGACAGCGCGACGATGATGAACAAGGGGCTGGAGGTCATCGAGGCCGCCCGCCTGTTCCGCCTGGACAGCGATCGGATCGAGGTGCTGGTGCATCCGCAATCCGCCGTGCACGGCATGGTGCACTACGCCGATGGGTCCATCCTGGCGCAGCTTGGCAGCCCGGATATGCGCACCCCGATCGCCCATGCGCTCGCCTGGCCGAAGCGGATGCGGGCGGACGTGCCGCGCCTTGACCTGGTGCAGCTCGCCCGCCTCGAATTCTTCGCACCCGACCCCGTCCGCTTCCCCGCCCTGCGTCTGGCGAGGGAGGCCTTGCGGGCCGGGGGTGGCGCACCGACTATATTGAATGCGGCGAACGAAGTGGCGGTGGGGCTGTTCCTGGAACGGCGCCTCGGCTTCCTCGACATCGCCGCGGTGGTGGAGGCGACGCTCGGCGCCCTTCCTGTGCCGCGTGTCGAAGGGGTGGATGAGATCCTCGCCCTTGACGCCACGGCGCGCCAGGAAGCGGCCCGGCAGGCCGCCCGCCGCGCCTTGGCCGCCTGAACAGCACCCTGCCGAGACTGACCGGCGCCTGGCGCGCCCCTGGAGATTGCCTGTGGATTTTCTGCCCGAACCGATCCGCACCATCCTGTCCTTCGTGGTGGTGCTGGGCGTGCTGGTGTTCTTCCACGAACTCGGCCACTACCTCGCGGCGCGCTGGCGCGGCGTGCACGTCGAACGCTTCTCCGTCGGCTTCGGCCGGGCCATCGCCTCCTGGTCCGACCGGCGCGGCACGGAATGGCGGATCGGCTGGCTGCCGCTTGGCGGCTATGTGAAGCTGCACGGTCAGGAACAGCCGGAAGACGCCCCGCCGGAGATCCAGGCCAGTTGGCGGGAAGGCGAGACCTTCCACCAGAAGCCGGTGCTGGACCGCGCCATTGTCGTCGCCGCCGGGCCGGTGGCGAATTTCCTGCTGGCGGCGCTGATGTTCGGCGGCCTCTACGCCACCGTTGGCAAGCCCACGGCCAGCACCACCGTTTCCACCGTGCAGGAAGCCTCTGGCGCCGCGCGGGCGGGGCTGGTGCCGGGCGACCGCATCCTGTCGCTCGATGGCGTGCCGGTGAGCCGGTTCGAGGATATCCAGCGCCATATCCAGGGCCGCCCGGAGCAGCCTGTGGCGGTGGCGATCCTGCGCGCCGGGCGCGAACAGGTGATCACGGCAGTGCCGGAAGCGCGGGTCACCGGTGAACGCCGCATCGGTGTGCTCGGCATCGGCGCCGGCCCCGCGGCCTTCGAGCGCCTGAACCCGGTGAGCGCGCTGTGGGAAGGCACGGTGCAGACCGCCGATATCACGGTGCAGACCCTTGCCGCGGTCTGGCAGATGATCGCCGGCGGGCGGGGGGCCGAAGAACTCGGCGGGCCGCTGCGGATCGCGCAGATGTCCGGCCAGGTGGCCGAACTCGGTGTCGCCTCCCTGATCAGCTTCATGGCGGTGCTGTCGGTGAACCTGGCGCTGATCAACCTTTTCCCGATTCCCGTCCTCGATGGCGGCCACCTGATGTTCTACGCGGCGGAGGCGATTCGGGGCCGGCCGCTGCCGGCCCGGGCGCAGGAATTGGGCTTTCGCGCCGGATTCGCCCTGCTGGTGACGCTGTTTGTCTTCGCCACCTGGAACGACCTGTCGCAACTCGGCGTGGTGCGCTGGGCGACGGCTTTGTTTGGCTGAATGAGGCTGGCTGCCGCTTTCCCGCCACCTTCCGCGTCCAGACCGGCGTCTTGGCGGTTCCCAAAGCCGGTTGTTCCTGGCGCCTTCCCGGCGCAGGGGTGGCGGTGAGGGGACCGGTCAGCTAGTCTTCGCCGCCCCAACTCCCCAGGGAACTTTGCCTTGGTCGCCAATCGGCTCCTGTTGCTTGCCGCCACCTGCCTCGTCCCGGTCACGCTCACGCTGACCGCGCAGGCACAGCCGCGCCCGTCCCGCCAGCCTACCCCCGCCGCGGCGCCCGCCGTGGCGCCGGGTGGGATGGTGCGGGCGGTCGATATCGTCGGTAACCAGCGGATCGAGGCGGACACCGTCCGCTCCTACATGCTGTTGCAGCCCGGCGATGCCTTTGACGCGGATCGCCTGGACCGCAGCCTGCGGACGCTGTTCGCCACCGGCCTGTTCAGCGATGTCTCGGTTTCCCGCGACGGAGACCGCCTGCGGGTACAGGTGGTCGAGAACCCGATCGTCAACCGCATCGCCTTCGAGGGGAACAGCAAGGTCAGCGATGACATCCTGCGCCCCGAGGTGCAGTTGCGCGCCCGCGCGGTGTTCACGCCGCAATCGGCCCAGGCCGACCGCCAGCGCATCCTCGACATCTATGCCCGCCGCGGCCGCTTCGCCGCGCGGGTCGAGCCGAAGATCATCCAACTCGACCAGAATCGCGTCGATGTGGTGTTCGAGATCACGGAAGGTGAGGCGGCGCTGGTCAGCCGCATCAACTTCGTCGGCAATGCCGCCTTCTCCGACGGCAAGCTGCGGGAAGTGGTCGCGACGCGGGAACAGGCCTGGTATCGCCTGCTCTCGACCGCCGACATCTATGACCCGGAACGGCTGAACTACGACCGCGAATTGCTGCGCCGCTACTACCTCCGCAACGGCTACGCCGATGTGCAGATCACGGCGGCGACGGCGGAACTGGCGCCCGATCGCAGCGGCTTCTTCGTGACCTATGCGGTCGATGAAGGCCCGCGCTACCGCGTCGGCCGGGCGGAGATCACCAGCGCGCTGCGCGGTGTGCAGCCCTCGGAACTGATGCGCGAGCTCTCCGTCTCCGACGGCGACTGGTACGACGGCGATGCGGTGGAGCGTTCGGTCGAGGCGCTGTCCGATGCCGTCGGCCTGCGCGGCGTGCCGTTCGTGGAGGTTCGCCCGCGGGTGACGCGGGACCGGGAAAACCGCCGCGTCGACATCACCTTCGAGGTCGCCGAGGGCGCCCGGGTTTACATCGAGCGCATCGACATCACCGGCAACAGCCGCACGGCGGACCGCGTCATCCGGCGCGAATTCCGTGTGGCGGAAGGCGATGCCTTCAACGCCGCGCAGGTCCGCCGTTCACGCCAGCGCATCCGGGACCTCGGCTATTTCGGCCAGACCGAGATCACGCCGCAGACCGGCTCGGCGCCGGACCGCACGACGTTGCAGACCACGGTGACGGAACGGCCGACGGGTGAGGTTTCGCTCGGCGGCGGCTTCTCGACCGATGCGGGGCTGCTGACCGATTTCGGCATCCGTGAACGCAACTTCCTCGGCAGCGGCATCGATGCGCGGTTGCAGGCGATGCTGGCGCAGCGGCGGACGCAGCTCGACTTCTCGGTCACCGACCCGGCCTTCCTCGACCGCAACCTCGCGGCCGGCTTCGACCTGTTCTACATCACCCGCAACCTGCAGGAGATCGCCTCCTACTCGGAGCGGCGCGGCGGTGGCGTGTTGCGCGCGGGCTATGAATTCAACGAGCGAGTGCGGCAGAACTGGTCCTACAGCCTGGTGCAGCGATCGGTCTATAACGTGCAGTCGGGTGCCAGCCGGTTCATCCAGGAACAGGCCGGCACGACGCTGCTGTCGCAGCTCGGCACCACCCTGTCCTATGACGTGCGTGACAGCCGCATCGAACCGCGCAGCGGATATGTGCTGCGGACCGGCGCCGATCTCGCCGGCCTTGGCGGCGACGTGGCCTATGTGCGGATGCGCGCCGACTTCGCCGGCTACATCCCGCTGGAACGCCTGCTGGGCGACAGCGACTATGTGCTCGCCTTCCAGGCCGGTGTGGGCCAGTTGCAGCCCTGGGGCGGCAAGACGGAGCGGATCATCGACCGCTTCTTCCTCGGCGGCGACAATCTGCGCGGCTTCCGCCTCGCCGGCGCGGGTCCCCGCGATACGGCGACCGGAGACCCGTTGGGCGGCCGCCTGATCTGGACCCAGACGACGGAACTGCGCTTCCCGCTGCCGGTGCCGAGCGAGATCGGCCTTCTCGGCCGTGCCTTCGTCGATATCGGCTCGCTCTCCAACACGCCGC
>CANJXD010000409.1 GCA_947478535.1 Acetobacteraceae bacterium | reverse complement strand
GCTGGACCGCTTCGGCGCAGAGGGCGGCTTCCTCTACGGTGCCTTCAGCGCGGCGGACGCGATGTATGCACCGCTCGTGCTGCGCTTCCATGCCTATGCGGTGGAGGCGCCTCCGCGCGTCGCCAACTACATGGCGCGTGTCCTTGCCATGCCGGCCGTCGTGGAATGGACCACCGCGGCCATGATGGACCCCGCGCGCAATGCGACGGTTGATGCCGCGGAGTAGATTGGCCAAGCGCCGGCCCGTTTGACGAGGCAGGCCCGGTGCCAGGTCGCGGCACCAGGCCCCCCGTTCCATCAGCGGCCTCCGCTTCTCCAGCAGGTCAGAGCGGGCAGAGGCCGCCCCAACCCTGTCACGGACGCTGTGGGCGAGGGCACGCGCGACAACCTCTCGCCCCTCCGGCCTCGTTTCCCCGGCCCAATCTCGGAAGGTCGAGCGGAAGCTTGCGGAACCGCGGCACGGCCAGTGGCCGTCACGCCATCGCGATGCTTCGCCATCGGCGAGGCCATCGGTGCTCATCCCGCGCACAAGCATGCTCAGCGTCATGTCCGACAGGGCCTTGCCGAAAAGGGGCGCCGGAAAGACCAGATCGTCGGCCGTGGGCTTTTCCGGGCGCATCGCCGACAGCATGTCGAGCGCGGGGGCGGAGAGCGGAAGCGGTGCTCCAGATGCAGCTCATCAATCCGTCAAATGATCGCCAGCCGCGCCGGAGGCACAGGACGGGGCAGTACGGTGCCGCGCTCGATCATCGCTTTGCGCGCAGCAGGTCCGCTTTGCTGAGCGCGCCGGATAAAACATCCTTCTCTAGCGTCAGCTCCCCGAGCTTCGCATACAGCAGCGTCACGTCGAACAAAGGCGCGGTCTCAGTGGCATCAGGGCCGGAGCCGAAAACCCCGGCAGCGCCGGATGCCCGTCAAACAGCTTGGCCAACTCGGTCAGCGTCTTCTCGCCCTTAATGGCAGCCAGCGCCACCTTCGCCTTGAAGCTGGCACTGTGCGTCCGGCGGGTTCGCTTCGTCATGGTCTCTCCTGATCCGCGGCGGAAGCGTCGCTGTCAGGCAAAAAATCCGATTATCGGGCTGTCCGAATTTCCCAGGCCAACTTTCTCCTCAACTGGGCTTGGTCCAGAAGGCGCCGACAGAGTGCAGCGCCGCGATTTCCTGTTCGGTGTAGCCGGCTTCGGCCAGCACGACGTCATTGTGCTCGCCGCAGGCCGGCGGCGGCCGGTCGGTGCCGGGACTGTCCTCGTCGCAGAGGAAAGGCGCGTTCATCACCGTCACCGGGCGGTCCACACCCTTCGGGCCCGGCACGGTCAGCAGCAGATTGCGATGCGCCAATTGCGGGCTGGCCAACGCCTCGCCTATCGACTTCACCTGGGCGGCCGCGACGCCGGCGGCCTTCAGCCGGCGCTCCCAGTTCTCCACCGTATCCGCCGCCAGCGCGGCTTCCATGATCCCACGCAGCGCCACGGCATGTTCGGACCGCAGCGCCCAGGTGGCGAACCGCGCATCCTCAAGCACCTCAGGTCGGCCGATGGTGCGAAACAGCGTTGCGTAATGCGGCTCGGAGTTCACGACGAGCATGAGATGCCCATCGGCGCATCGGAACAGGTCGGATGTCGGCCTCCGGCTCCACGCCATGTTGCCGATCTGGCCAGGATCGAAGCCAGCGACGGAGCAGAAGGCGACGATCTGTGTCATCATGGCGAGGCTTGCATCGACCATCGCGATGTCGATGTACTGGCCCTTCCCGCTCGCCTGCCGGCGGAACAGCGCGCCGGCGATGGCGAGTGCGGCGGACTGCCCGGTGGCCGCGTCTGAGAAAGGGAAGCCGACGCGCATCGGGCCGCCCTCCGGCGCGCCGGTAATGGACATGATGCCGCAAGCCGCCTGGATCGCGCCGTCATAGGCCGGCGAGCCGGCCTCCGGCCCCTCCTGCCCATAGCCGGAGATGGAGCAGTAGATCAGGTCCCGTTTGATCGCCTTCAGCGCATCGTAGCCGAGGCCGAGCCGCGCCATCACGCCCGGCCGATAGTTTTCGATCACCACATCGGCATCGCGCACCAGCCGCTTGATCGCCTCGATCGCCTGCGGATGCTTGAGATCGAGGGTCGTGGACCGCTTGCCGACATTCAGCGCCATGAAGGCCGAACCGGCACCCAGCGCGAGTAGCTCCGGGCTCGCGCAGAAGCTTCGGCTTTCGTCGCCGCCTGGTGGGCGCTCGAACTTAATGACATCCGCGCCCATCAGCGTCAGCAGCCCCGTCGCGAAGGGGCCTGACACGACCTGGGAGAAGTCGAGAATGCGGATGCCCTCGAAGGGGCGCGCCATCAGCCGCCGCCCGCCGGCGGGCGCTTTTCGACGAAGGCGCGCTGCGCGTCCCGCATTTCCTCGTTGCGCGACAGCGCGATGGTCAGCGTCTGCTCATAGCGGTAGGCGTCGCGGTCGGGCATCTCCTGCGTGATGTTGAAGCCGGCCTTCGCCGTCTGCACCGCCAGCGGGTTCTTCGCAGAGATCTCCCGTGCGATCGCCATGGCCGCATCCATCAGCCCCTCACGCGGGACGCAGGCCTGGACGATGCCGAGGCGATAGAGCTCGGACGCCGGCACGCGTGCCGCCGCGTAGTACATGTAGCGGGCGTAGGACCGGCTGAAGTGCTGGGTCAGGAACTTCATGCCGCCGGAAAGGCCGACGTTCACCTCGGGCATTTGCACGAAGGTGTCGTCCGTCGCCACCAGGATGTCGCAGCTCATCATCAGCGCGAAGCCGGCGCCGATCGCCGGGCCGTTGATCGCACCGATCACCGGCTTGGCGCAGTCCTGAACCGCGTAGAAGTATTCGCGCGTAATGCGGTTGTGGCGGATATAATCACCTTCCGCCGCCGACATGCCGACGCGTTCCTTGATGTCCGCGCCGGCGGAGAAAACCTTGCCGGCGCCTGTCAGCACGACGGCGTGGATGTCAGCCCTGTCGCTGATCGCGTCGAACAGCTCTGTCAGTTCCTCCCGCGTCCGGCGGTTCTGCGCGTTCACCGGCGGACGGTCAAAGACGACCGTCGCGATGTGGTCCGCCACGGACAGGCGGAGGGTGGTGTATTCGGTTCGCATCGGCCTTGTCTCCTGTATGGGGCTCAATCGAGCGTCACGCCGGTGGCGCGGATGATCGGCGCCCATTTCGCCAGCTCGTTGCGTACGTAATCGCGTGTCCTTGCCGGCGTCGTGTCCGCGACCGGCTCGATCGACAGCGCCAGAAGCTCCTGCTGGAAAGCGGCATCGCGCATGATTTCCGCGGTTGCGCGTTCCAACGTCGCGACCACGGCCGGCGGCGTGCCGATGGGGGCGCAGACGACCTGGAAGGACCCGGCGACCATGCCCGGCAAGCCGGCCTCGCTTGCCGTCGGGATCTCCGGCGCCAGAACGGACCGCGTCTCGCTGAACACGGAGAGGATGCGCATGCGCCCCTCGCGATGGTGCTGCAGCAGAGTGACGAAGCTATCGATGAAGACGCCGCTGCGCCCGGCTAGCGCATCCTGCAGCGCCGGCGCGCTCCCGCGGTAAGGCACGTGTAGCAGGTCGATGCCGCCGGCTTGCAGCTTGAACAGCTCCCCCGCCAGGTGGTTGGCGCTGCCCACGCCGGAGGTGCCGTAGGAGAACATGCCGGGTTGCGCCCTGATCAGCGCGACCAGCTCTGCCTGACTGCGCGCCGGTACGGCGGCGTTGACGGAAAGCAGCAGCGGCGTGACGCCGACCAGCGCGATCGGGATGAAGTCGCGTTCCACGTCATAGGTTGGTTGCCGCATCATCGAGGGCAGGATCGCCAGCGTGGTGGATGTGGCGAAGAACAGCGTGTAGCCATCGGGCCGCGCGCGCGCCAACTCTGTTGCGGCGATAGCGCCCGAGGCACCGGCCTTGTTCTCGACGACAACGCTCTGATTCAGCACGCGCCCGATGCGCTCGGCGTACTTGCGCGCGAAGACATCGGTGGTGCCGCCGGCGGAGAAGGGCACCAGCAGCCGCATCGGGCGGGCCGGGTAGGTTTCCTGTGCCGAGGCGTCGGGGACGACAGCGAGTGCCAGCGCCGTCGAGGCGCTGCCCAAAAGGGTCCTGCGATGCATGGGTTTCCTCCGTCTTTTTGCCTGTATGAATTTCGTGCCGGATCATACGGCGGCGGTAGTTTTGTGCGTCCAGCCGCTAATCAACTTAGCCGATGGAGACTGCCGCGTCACTTCCAGCCAGCCCACCGGTGTGGCCGGCGCCGTTCCCGGCGATCGTCGCGACGATGCTGGTGCTGATGGACATCCCGGTGCTGTCCTCGCTCGACAACGATGCGGGGTTCGATTCTCTCGCGGGCGGGCGGGCTGGCGCTCGGCGGCGGTGCTGCGGGCGCCGGACAATGTGCGCTTCGCCGAGACCGCCTGTCCCATTGGGCAGGGTCTGATCGGCACCTGCGGTAGGACGCTGGTCGATGGACCTTGGCTATTCATTGATGAGGCGAACACGCTAGACGTGACGCCGTTCGACACGACCGACGCCCTGGAAAGCACCACGGAGGCCGGTCTCCATGCCGGGCGGAACGGTGCGGGCGGATGGGCGCGGGTCGCCACGGTCTGAGGGAGTTGCACATGTCCGGAACAACGACGCCGCGCCTGGCGCTGCCCTACATCGCGGTGCAGCAGGCGCAGAAGGAACTCGCGCCTTCGCAGGGCCTGAACCGGGTGGATGCGCTGTAGCAGGCAGTGGTTCAGCAGGTGGGGCTGAACACCCCACCCGGCAGCCCGGTAAAGGGCCAGGCCTGGATCGCCGGCGCGAGGTGCTGGCCTACATCGACCTCCCACGCGAGCACCGCGCCAAGACCCACAGCACAAACCCATCGGGCGCATCAACGGCGAGATCAAGCGCCGCACCGAAGTCGCTTGCCCCCCAACCGCAGGCGGAGACGGCTCTGAGAGCACCGCTCAGGCGGCGTGCGCCGCGGTGCCTGTCAGCCGGCGAGCGATCGCCGGAGATGCGCCACCAGCCCGCCCGCCGCCAGGATCGCCGCCACCTCTCCCTGGAAGCGCGGTGCCGTCCAGCTTTGCCCGCCCTGCAGGATGCGCCCCGTCTCCGGCTCGATCACCGCGGCCTCCCCGGCGGCCAGCGCCCGCGCGGCTTCCGGGCAGACGATCACCGGCAAGGCGAGGTTGATCGCGTTGCGGAAGAAGATGCGCGCCACGCTTTCCGCCACCACGGCGCCGATACCCGCGCCCTTCAGCGCCAGCACGGCATGTTCGCGCGACGATCCCGAACCGAAGTTGCGGCCGGCCACTCTGATATCCCCGTGCTGCACCCGCGCCGCGAAGCCGGGGGCGAGCCCCTCCAGGCAATGCCGCCCGAGTGCCGCCGGATCGCGCAGCGTGAG
>CANJXD010000408.1 GCA_947478535.1 Acetobacteraceae bacterium | reverse complement strand
CGGTTGTCGATCACCACCGGCTGGCCGAGCGCGGCGGAGAGCGCCGGGGCCAGCAGCCGCGCCGTGAAATCCACATTCCCGCCCGGCGGGAAGCCGACGACGATGCGGACTGGGCGATCGGGAAAGCGTGCCGTCTGCGCCTGCACGGCCGGTGCGGCGAGGGCGGCGGCGGTGCCGGCGATGATGGCGCGGCGAGTGGCCATGATGTGTTTCCTCATGAGTGTGTTGCGCGACGTGCGGCGAATTCGCGGACCAGCAGCGGGATGACGCCACCGGCCTGCCAGATCTCGACCATGCGCGGGGAAAAGGGCCTGGCGCGCAGCGTTTGGCCGGAAGGCAACATGACTTCGCCGGTCTCGGGATCGGCGCTGATGATGTCGCCATCCTGCGCGGCTTCGGCGATGCCGGGGCAGATCATCACCGGCAGCCCTGCATTCAGCGCGCGGCGAAGGAAGCCGGAATCGCAGCTCTCGACGACCACGACCGCGATGCCGGAGGCGCGGATGGCGACGCTGACCTCCACATGGTTGTGATGGGCGAAGTTGCGGCCGCCGACGACGATATCGCCAGGCCGCACCTCTGCCGGAAATTCGGGGCGGAGGCGCCGGAAGCACATTTCGCGCAGCGCATCCTCGTCGAACTCCTTGCCGAAGCCTTCGCGCACAATGGCGAACTCGATGATGCCGTCATCGCCGCTGATGTCGTCGCCGAATTTCCAGACGCGGCCGCGCGGGACGGTCATGCCACGACCTCCGCCAGCAGGGCGCGGGGATCGACGATGTGCCCTGCGATGGCCGAGGCCGCGCAGACGGCGGCCCCCGCGAGATGGACCATCGCGGTGCGGCTGCCATTGCGACCGGCGTAGTTGAATTGCTGGGTGGAGATCAGCACCTCCCCGTCATTCAGCACGCCCTGGTAGCCCCAGCAGGTGGTGCAGCCCGGCGCCAGAACAGCGGCGCCGGCTTCCGCAAAAATCTCCAGCAGCCCTTCCCGCGCCGCGGCGGCATAGACGTTGCGGCTGCCCGGCGTGATGTAGAGCGTGACGTGCTTCGCCACCTGCCGCCCACGCAGCAGTCGCGCCGCAATGCGCATATCCTCGAGCCGCCCGCCGGAGCAGGATCCGATGGTGGCCTGGTCGATGCGCCGCCCCGCGGCCTCGCCCACCGGCACCGCCGCGTGCAGGTCCGGCGGCAGCGTGACCATCGGCGCGATATCGCCGAGATCGTAGGTGATATCCGCGCTGTAGCGGAGCCCGGGATCGGCCGAGACAGCCTCCCACGCCCTGCCCTTGGCGCGCGGCTCGACATAGGCCCGGACCGCGTCATCCACCGGCATCACGCCGGTATAGGCGCCGGAATGGAACAGCGAGGCGAGCACCGTCTCCCGCTCATCGAGGTTGAGCGAGGCGATCCCCGGGCCTTCGAATTCAACGCAGGCCTGCAGCAGCCTCCCGCCCGGCGTCAGGTCCCGCAGGATGGTCTGGATCAGGTCCCGCGCGCCGACGCCGAAGCCGAGCTTCCCCGTCAGCGTGATACGGGCCGATGGCGGCACGGCGATCCAGTTGCCGTCCTGGATCAGCGCGACCAGCACCTCCGTCGAGATCGGCAGGTTCAGCGCGCCGAGCGCACCGATGCTGGCGATGTTGCCTTCATCGGAGAATATCAACGTGCCCGGCCGCGCGAAGCCGCGTTCCGTCAGCACGAGGTGGCGCAGGCCGTTGCCGGCGGGGAAGAAGTTCTCGATTCCCTGCGCCGCGCACCAATCCTTCAGCGTGCGATGGGTTTCGTGGTGGGCGGACCCCATCGCCGCGCTGGTGGAATGGTCGATCACCATCACCGCCTTGTCCGGGCGCGGGATGCGATCGACGCCGATACGCTCCAGGTTGCGCTTATGGCCCGGCCAGAACAGTTCCTGGCAGGCGACGTAGTCCGGCGTGACGGTCACATAATCCCCGACCTCGACATGATCGAGGCCGGCGGCGCGCGCTATGATCTTTTGCGCGATGCTGCGAGGCGACGGCGTTGCGCTGCCCATCAGGCGCTTCCCCCCGGCCAATGGGCCGTTAGTTCAGGTCTATGACCCTAGACTTCGGGACCCTAGAGCCGGGGGGGGGGGACTGTCCAGGCGCCCGCTACGGCAGTTGCGCCAGCGTGCCGGCCGTGGCGCGTTCCACCGCGCGGGCGGCGTCTTCCGCCAGCAGCAGTCGTTCCGCGACGGCGCGGGCTGCTGCGGTCCGCACGGCGGCGATATAGGCCGCGTTGTCCGCGTAGCGTTCCGCCAGCGATGGACGCGGGTCATTCGTCGCCATCCGCGCTTCCCGCGTCGCCGCGAAGGGCGAAACCGCGCCCTGCAACGGGAACAGCGTGCGAGAGCCATAGCCATCCGCGCGCGGATTCCAGCCGGTGTAGCTGGCGCGCGGCACGGCCAGCGGCAGCATTCGGATCCCGGCGACGGCCATGCCATCCGCATCGGCCAGCGGCACGAAGACCGGGTATTCGCCGAGCAGCCGCGGCGGCAGCACGGATTGGTCGGAGATCGTGGCGCCGGTGGCGATGCCGGCATAGGGCAGGCCAGGGATGTTCGTCGGCACGGCGCGGGCGGCTTCCACCAGCGTTCCGTGCGCGCGCATCGGCACGCGGCTCGCGGGCGGTTCCACACCCTCCGCCAGCCAGGCCTGCATCGCCATCAGCAGGGCGCGCATCGGCGGGCCCGCATGCATCGGGTTGGTCGGCAGCGCCATCGTCGCCACGCGCCGCACCGTGTCATTCGGGGGCGCGTAATGCGGCGTGCCCGCGATCATGTAGGCGCGGACATCGGCCGGCAGGTCCAGGTGATTGCCGGCGAGGTCCGTCACGTTGAGCGAAGCGCGGGAGGCCCACCATTCATGCTCGCTGTCGGTGTGCATGATGCGTGGGCAGGTGCCGTTGAGGCGGCAGCGCTGCATCAGCCCGTCCCGGCGCCCGGAAAGCGGGTCCTCCATCGCGGCATAGGTGAAGGGGAAGGTATCGGCCTGCCAGGCCGGATCCTCGGGATGGCGGGCGTTGCGGCCGGGATTGCCGAAGCGGTAGTTCGTCGCCATGCGGCGGCCGCCGGCGATATGCGGGATCATGCCGTCGAAGACGGTGCGGCCCTGCATGTCCTCGTTGAAGCCGAGCCAGAGGAAATCTCGCAGGAAGCGGCCGGATTGGGACACGCCGAAGCCGATGGCGCGATGGATGGTCGAACGGCCCTGCGCGGCCAAGGGGTTGGTCTCGCCGCCTTCGCGCCGCAGGAAGGCCGCGATATCGCGCGTCGCCGCGAAGCCCAGGCCGAGCACGATCGGGTCCTTGGCGGTGTAGGTCACCTCATACAGCGCGCCGGCGTCGAAACCGGTTGCGGGGCGGGTGATCTCCACGGTGCGGGGGCCGGTGGCGCTGATGGCGAGGCCGGGCGGTGTCTGCCGCGTCTCGGACCAATGGCCGCGCACGGTGACGGCGAGGCCAGCGGCATCGGCGATGGGCCAGGTGAGCGTCGCGGTGACGGGGCTGCGGGTGTGGTCGAAGATGAATTCATCCCGGGAAGGTCCGGTGATGCCCGGCAGCGTCGGCGCCGTCATCGCCAATTGGTTGGGCTGAGAGGGAATATCCGCCTGCCAGCCGATCCATGCCATGGAAAAGCCCTGGCGATGCAGGAAGCTGATGCCGGCATCCCCGGCCTGTTCGGCCCGAGTCGCGCCGGGCTGGGCGATATCGTCGAACAATTGCGGCGCCAGCTTGGTGCCGCGGTTCGGCACATCGATCAGCAGCGTGCCATTGCCGCGCGCGGCATCGGCCGGGCGCAGCAGCACGACATCGGCGGTGGCCTCCACCCGGCCCTGCGCGTTGCGCGGTGCCAGTGCGATGTCGGCGATGCCGGCATTGCGCGGATCGGTGGGATCGACGGCGATGGTGGCGCGGCCAGTGACGCGGACATACTGGCCCACACCGTCAAAGACGCGGCCCTGGAAGGCGGGGGCGCTTTCCAGCACCTCGAATCGGATCACCTGGGCCGCCACGGGTTGGGCCAAGCCGCCCAATCCCCCCGCACCCAAACCACTGGCAAGCGCCATCGCCCGCAGCGTGCTTCGCATGGCCTGCTTCCTTCCCATCGGGCGGATGCTTCCGCCTCGGTCATTGCGTCACTCAGCCGAGGTCCAGCAGCGGCAGCACGACATGGCTCGGGTGGTCAGCGTCGACGAAGATCGTGTTGGCCGCAATACGTCGGCGGCGGGATGTGCCCTCGGGCTCCCCAGTATTCGGGTTGACATCGAATTTCGGGAAGTTGGAGGAGGCGAAGTCGATGCGGATGCGGTGCCCGGGCAGGAACAGGTTGGCGATCGGCATCATCGTCACCCGCAGGCGGCGCAATGCGCCTCGCGTGTTCAGCCTCGGCGTCGCGGGATCGTCGACATAGCGCAGCCGCAGGATGCCATCGGCCAGCAGCATGGCGTAGCCGCGGGGGTAGTCCGCGCTGGCGGGGTGCACGTCGATCAGCTTGGCCGTGAGGTCGGTGTCCGGCGCGTCGGAGGCGAAGAACAGGTCCAGCTCGATCGGCCCGACCACTTGCAGTGCGGCCTTGAGTGGCGGTGTCTGGAACACCAGCACATCGGCGCGGGATGCCAGCGGCAGGTATGGCGGGCGGCAGCCGAAGAAGCCTGGCGCTTCCACCTGGTCATGGCTGCCGGGCCGCGCGACCGGCTCCATGGAGGAGAAGTTGCCACCGATGGTCGGCACCGGGTTGGCGGGATCGGCCTCCCAGGTCAACGGCGCTTCGCCGGCCGCGGGTGGCGTCCGGGAAAGCCCGCCATCGGCCTGCAGGTGGAACGCTGTGGGCACCGCCTCCGGCACCGGCCAATCCGCTGCGGTGATCCAGCGGCCGCCATGGTCCAGGTGCCCCTGCGGTGTTCGGTGCCCGCTGCCTCCGCCCATGACGAAAAGCCGCACCGGCGGCTCTCCATCCGGGATCCCGCGCACGGCGTGGTCGAGGAAGCGAATGCGCTGGCGGTTCCAGTCGCCGGCCCAACTGTCGATCGTCGCTTCCGGCCCGAAATCGACATCGCCGAAGACGCGCTGGCTGCGCATGCCATGCGTCCAGGGGCCGAGGATCAGCCGCTGCGGTCCGCGACATGCGGCCTTGAGGCCGGTGTAGTTGCCCGTGGCTGTCGTCGGGTAGGGATCGAACCAGGATGACATGTGCAGAACCGCGGCGCGGCTGTAGGTCTGGTGAAAACCCTCGGCCCAGATGCCGTTGCGCCGCCAGTAGTCATCGAAAGCGCCGTGCCGCCACTGGTCCAGCAGCACGGCCTCATAGCCGGGGTGGTGGCGCAGCGGCGAATGGCCGGGCCGCCAGGGCAGGCGTTGCAGCCAGTCCCCGAGATCCTCGGCTTCCAGTGCCGCGCGCAGCACCGGGTCCGCCGCCGCTTCG
>CANJXD010000407.1 GCA_947478535.1 Acetobacteraceae bacterium | reverse complement strand
TGGACCGAGTCTGGAAGCGATAGCGGGGGGCGTCTTCACTATCGGAGGCCCGCTACAGCAGAACCGCCACCCCATCCGCCGCCCGCACCCCCTGCCCCACCGGCAGGACGAAAAGCGGGTTGATCTCGGCTTCCAGCAGGCGCTCACCCAGCGCCTCCCCCATCGCGGCGAAGCCAAGGATGGCCTCGACCAGCGCGTCGCCATCCGCCGGCGGGGCGCCGCGGAAGCCGGCCAGCAGACGATGCGCCTTCAGGGACGCCACCATGCCGCGCGCATCATCGCGCGTGATCGGCAGCATCCGCAGCACCGTATCGCCGAACACCTCCGCCGCCGTGCCGCCGGCACCCAGCAGGATCGCGGTCCCGAGTTGTTCGTCCCGCATCAGGCCGAGGATCATCTCAACGCCACCGCGGACCTGCTCCTGCACCAGCACGCCCTCGGCGCCCGGGATGCGGGAGAGCAGCGCGGCGGCGGTCGCCTCCACCGCCTCCGGCGCCACATTGAGCACGACGCCGCCCAGTTCGGATTTGTGGGCGATGTCCCGGGCCAGGATCTTCACCACCAGGCGCGGGCCGAGACCCTGTGCGGCCAGGGCCGCCTCGGCGGGGGTGGCGGCCACGGCTTCGCGTGCGGGCGTGACGCCAAAGCGAGAAAACAGCCGCTTGGCCTCGGCTTCGTCCATCGGGCCGGGGGCGAGGTCCGGCATCGCCTGCACCGGCGCCGGGGTGGGCGGGATGCGGGCCGGGCGGGACAGCGCCGAGAGGATGGCGGCGATGCCCTCCGGCGTCACGCTCGCCGGCACGCCGCGCGCATTGAGGTTGGCCGCGATATGCGGCGCGTGCGGGCTGACATAGGCGATGACGGGCTTCGGGCTCGCGCCCCGCGCATCGAGGATCGCCTCCGCCACCAGGGTCGGCTGCGCCAGGGCGGAACTGCCGACGACGACGACCAGCGCGTCATAGCCCGGGCTTTCCAGCAGCGCCGCGATGGCGCCGCGGAACAGATCCGGCCGCAGCCCGGCCAGCGTGACATCAACGGGGTTGCTGGTGACGGCATCGCCGATCAGCGCCCCGATGCGGGCACTCGCCGCCGCATCCGGCACCGGCAGCGTACCGCCGGCGAGCCCCACGGCATCGGCGATCAGCGCGCCCGCACCGCCTGTCGAGGTCAGCACGGCGACGCGGAAGCCGGCCGCGCGGCGCCCTTCCGCCAACGCGGCGGACACTTCGAGCAGGTCGGAAAAGCGATCGACGCGCAGCACGCCGAGGCCGGCGAAGAAGGCATCATGCATCCGGTCCGACCCGGCCATGGCGCCGGTGTGGGACACGGCGGCGAGCGCGCCGGCCTCGCTGCGGCCGACCTTGAAGACGATGACGGGCTTGCCGGCTGCCGCCGCCCGCCGGGCCGCCGCGCGGAAGGCAGCGGGGTTGCGGATGCCCTCCAGATACAGGGCGATGGCGGTGGTCGCGGGATCATCGACGAGGTGGTCCAGCACCTCCGCCACCTCGATATCGCCCTCATTCCCCGTGGCGATGAGGCTGGCGAAGCCAATGCCCGCCGCAGCGCCCCGTGACAGCAGCGCGCCGAGGATGCCGCCGGATTGGGACACCACGGAAAGCCCGCCCGAGGGCAGGTCCTCGAATTCCAGGGCGCCGGAGGCGCTGAGCACGATGCGGTCCGTCAAATTCACCAGGCCGATCGTGTTCGGCCCAAGCAGGCGCATCGCCCCCGCCGCCCGCTTCAGGGCGGATTGCTTCGCCGCCCCATCCTCCCCGGTTTCCGCGAAGCCGCCGGCCAGCACGATGGCCGCCTTGCAGCCGCGCGCCGAAAGCTCCCGCACCGCCGCTTCGGCGCGCTCCGGCGCCACGAGGATGATCGCCACATCCGGCGCACCCGGCAGGGAGGCGATATCGGGGTAGCAGCGCAGCCCGGCGATTTCCGTCGCGCGCGGGTTCACCGGCCAGACCTCGCCGGCGAAGCCGTGGCGCAGCAGGTAGCCCACCGGCCGCCCGCCGGTCTTGGTCAGGTCCGTGGAAGCGCCGATGACGGCGACGCTGCGCGGCCGGAGCAGGGTTTCAAGCGACATGGCTACTTCTTCGACCGTGCGAGGAAGGCGGCGACGGAAGCGCGGTGTTCGGCCGTGGTGTAGCAGATCGCCTGGCTCTGGCTTCCGATGGCGAGCACCTGCTCGAAGCTCGTCTCCAGGCTGCGATCGAGCGTCGCCTTGGCCAGCGCCAGCGCGCCGGAGGACCCGGCGCCAACCTGCAGCGCCCATTCGGTCGCGGTCGCCAGCAGTGCCTCATCCGGCGCCAGGCGATCCGCCAGGCCGATGGCGAGTGCTTCCTCAGCGCCGACGCGCCGGCCGCTGAACACGAGGTCCTTGGCGCGGGACAGGCCGATACGGCGGGGCAGGAAATACATGCCTCCGCCATCGGGGATGAGGCCGCGCTGGATGAAGCTCATGGTGAAATGCGCGGACTGGCCCGCCAGGATGAAATCGCAGGCCAGCGCCACATCGGCGCCGAGCCCGGCCGCCGCGCCGTTCACCGCCGCGATGGTGGGCTTCGGCATCAGGTGCAGCAGCGTGATGGAGCGGTGCGTGCGCGCCTGGCGGCGCCAGCCATTGATGGCGACCTCCTCGGCCGGGGCTTCCAGCCGGTTCTTCATGCCGCGGACATCGCCGCCCGCGCAGAAGGCGGTGCCGGCGCCGGTGACGATCAGCGCCTTCACCAGCGGATCAGCCGCGCAGGCTTCCAACGCCTCGATCATCTCGCCGCGCGTCGCATCATCGATGGCGTTGCGGACGGCGGGGCGGTTGAGCGTGAGGGTTGCGATGCCCTCCACGACGGACAGCAGGATGGCGGGTTCTGACACTGGCGAAAATCCTATTCGGCGCGGAGGTTGGCGCGGCGGACGACGGCGGCCCAGCGGTCACGATCGGAGGCCAGCAGGCGGGTGAAATGGTCCGGCGTCGGGCTCGGCGCGATCTCATCGACGCCGGCCTCGATCAGGCGGCGCCGGATCTCCGGGTCCTCCATCGAGGCCTTGGCCGCGGCGTGCAGCACGGCGATGCGATCCGCCGGCGTCCCCGCCGCCGTCAGCAGCCCGTACCAGGTGGCGCTGTCCAACTCGGAAAAACCCTGCTCGACGCTGGTGGAGAGGCTCGGCAAGGCGACGCTGCGGGTCTGTCCGGCAATCGCCAGCGCCTTCAGCGTGCCCGCCGCGATATGCGGCTGCAGCGGCGCGGAAGCGTTGGTGAGGATATCGAGCCGCCCGCCGAGGATATCGTTCAGCGCCGGCCCAGTGCCGCGATAGTGGATCGCCTCCAGCTCGATGCCGAGCACGACGCCGATCATGGCACCGAGCGCGTGGCCATTGGTGCCGACGCCCGGCGTGCCGAAGCGCAACGGCTCCCGCCGCGCCTTCCCCAGCGCCTGCAACTCCCGGAGGTTCGTCACCGGCAGCGCGGGGTTGCAGCAGATGACGTTCGGCGCTGCGCCGAGATAGGCGATGGAAGCGAAGCTCGCGACGGGGTCGTAGGGCAGGCGCGACTGCACGAGGGAGGAGATGACGAAGCTGCCACTGCCCGCGAGCAGCATCGTATGCCCATCCGGCGCCGCCTTCGCCACCGCGTCATTGCCGAGCACGCCGCCCGCACCGCCACGGTTCTCCACCACGACAGGCTGATTCAGCCGCGCCGCCATGGCATCGCCGAGCAGGCGGCCGACCACGTCATTGCTACCGCCGGCGGTGAAGGGGATGACGAGGCGGATCGGGCGGCTGGGGAAGCTCTGCGCCAGGGCGGGCGTGGACAGCGTGGCCAAGGCGGGCAGCAACTTGAGGGTGTCTCGGCGGCGCATGGTTGGTTCCTCCCCTTGTTCGGTTGGCGGCGTTCTGGGCCAGGGGACGCCGCAGCGCCAGCGCGCAATGCTTGCCCTACCCCAAGCCCTGGTTATGCTGCACCCCATGAAGCCGGACCTGCCGCCGCTCGCCGCCTTGCGGACCTTCGCCCTGGTTGCGGAAACCGGCAGCCTGACCGCAGCAGGCGCGCGGCTGAACCTGACGCAGCCCGCCATCAGCCGGCGCCTCCGTGAATTGGAAGCGGCGCTTGGCGTGGCGCTGGTGCATCGCGGCGCCAATGCGCTGCGGCTGACGGAAGAAGGCGCCCGCTATGCGGAGGCGCTGGGCCGCGCCTTCGGGGATATCGCCGTCGCCACCACCGCCCTGCGGGGCGCCGCCGCCGCGCCGCTGCGCATCCGCGCCTACACCACCTGGGCGCTGCGCTGGCTGATCCCCCGCCTGCCGCGCTTCCGCGCCCGGCATCCCGGGCTGGAGGTGGAGGTCGTCACCAGCACCGCCCCCGTGGTGGATTTCGCGCGGGAGGGTCTGGATGCCGCCATCCGCACCGCGCCGGCCGAAGCGCCCCCCGCACGCGGCGCGGTGCGGTTGCAGGCCGTGACGGTCGCGCCCTTCGCCGCCAGGCGCGCACCGCTGGAGGGCATGACCAGGCTCGGCAGCCGGATGCGGCCGCGGGACTGGGCGCAGTGGTGCGACGCCGCCGGCCTGCCCCGCCCCGCCGCACCACCCCTGTTGTTCGAGAGCACGACGCTGGCGATCCAAGCAGCGGCGGAGGGGCTCGGCGCCGTGATCTGCACGCCGGTCTTCGTGGAGGAGGAGGTGCGTCGCCGGCGGCTTGTGCGGCTTTCCCGCATCGAGGCACCGACCGGCGACCACTACTGGCTGCTGCTGCCGCCCGGGGCGGTACAGGCCAGGGGCGAGGCCTTCCGGGACTGGCTGTTGGACGAGGTCAGCCCCCCCGCCACGCATCCCTGATCGCGCGGAAGCCGATGCGGCCGACGCCAGCCTCGGCCAGCATCGCATCCGCCGTGCCCTCACCGAAGAAGCGATACTCGCCGATGCGCCATTCCGGCTTCTGGCGGGGGTGGGCAGCGGTAATCGCCTCGATATCGCCGGGCGCATTCGGGTGCAGCGAGACGAAGGTCACGCCCTCGCCGCCCGGGATGATGATGGGGGCGTAGGTCTCGGGCGAGACGGGCAGGCTCGGCGTCATGGCAAACCGCTCGATCACCGGCATGCCGGCCTCCGTCATCATCGCGAAGGCTTCGGCATAGAGCGCGCGATCCACCTCGCCCAACCGCAGCACGCCGAGATAGCTGCCGATATCGCGCGGCAGCAGCAGCGGCAGGCGGTATTCGCGGGCCAGGGCCAGCGTGTGGGGCAGGATCTCCGGCGCCAGGGCCGCGCCCATATGCGTGTCGAGATGCGTCGCATCAATGCCGGCGGCGAGCGCCAATTCGATCTGCGCCCGCATCTCATCCCGCGCCGCGAGGGGATCGACGATGGCGCGCAGCCCCGGCACATCGCGGGGGAAGCAGCCATCGGGGCCGACCAGCGCGCGCCGCGTGGACACCGGCCCCCAGCGGTAATGCGGCCATTCGCT
>CANJXD010000406.1 GCA_947478535.1 Acetobacteraceae bacterium | reverse complement strand
TATGGCTGGGGTCGCGCCCGCCGTGGATATCCTCCTGCATCCGCTCGGTCGCGGCACCCAGGCGCCGGGCGCCAAGGGTGCGCGCGGCGCCCAGCATGCGGTGGGCGGCGTGGCGAAGGCGGGGCGGGTCCAGCGCGATGGCGGGCGTGGACAGAGTCTCGTAGCCGAGCCGGACCTCGCCCACGAATTCGCTGATCACCACATCGGCGGTGGGACCAAGATCGGCGGCGAGGTTGCGCAGCGCCGCTTCATCCAGCAGCGGTTGCGAGACTTCCTCCCGCACCGGGTCTTGCTGGCCGTGCAACGTATCGCCGGCGGCCAGCCGGGTGACGGCGGCGAGCAGCGATTCGCGGTCGATCGGCTTGGCCAGGTGCCCATCCATCCCGGCGGCGCGGCAGGCCGCGACCTGTTCCGGCAGGGCGGAGGCGGTGACGGCCAGCACCGGCACGCGCTTGCGATCCCCGTCCAGGGCACGGATGCGGCGGGTCGCTTCCAGCCCATCCATCACCGGCATCTGCACGTCCATCAGCACGACGTCGTAGTGGTCCCGCTCCACCGCGGCGAGGGCTTCCGGCCCATCCGCCGCGCTGTCCACGCGATGCCCGACGCCGACCAGCATGGCGCGCGCGACCATGCGGTTGGCGGCGACGTCATCGGCCACCAGGATGCGCAGGCTGCGCGTTTCCGCCGGGTTGCCGGTATCGACGGTCGGCGCGATGGCGGCGCCGGCAGGCAGCGGCACCTCGCGCAGCGGCAATTCCACCCAGAACAGCGCGCCCTGGCCGGCTTCGCTGTCGCAGCCGATGGAGCCACCCATCGCGGCGGCGAGGCGCGCGGAAATTGCCAGGCCCAGGCCCGTGCCGGCGCCATCCTGCCCGGCGACGGGGAAAAGCTGGGAGAAATCCTCGAACAGCAGGTGCCGCTTTTCCGGCGGCACGCCTGGGCCGGTATCTTTCACCTCGATCCGCAGGCCCTGGCGGCCGTCCTGCAAGGGGCGGGCGCGGAATTCTACCCGCCCACCCGGGGGGGTGAACTTCACGGCATTGGACAGCAGGTTCAGCAGCATCTGCCGCAGCCTCGTCGCATCCGCCTCCACCGCCGCGGCGGTGCCGGGCGCGATATCCACCGTCAGGGTCAGCCCCTTGCGGTCCACCTCCGGCGCCAGAAGCCCGGCGCAGGCATCCAGCATCGCGCGCACCGCGACATCGCGCAGATGCAGGTCGAGCTTGCCGGCCTCGATCTTCGAGAGGTCGAGCAGGCCGTTGACGAGTTCCAGCAGATGGCGGCCGGCATCGTGCAGGGTTTCCACCTGCTCCCGCTGTTCCTCGTTCAGCAGCGGGTCGCGCAGCAGCACCTGCGCGAAGCCGAGCACACCATTCAGGGGGGTGCGCAATTCATGCGACATGCGGGCGAGGAACTGGCTTTTCGCCTCTCCGGCCGCGCGGGCGCCGTCGCGGGCGGAAGCGAGGTCCTCCATCGCGCGCTTCAGCGGCGTGATATCGGTACGGATGCCGACGGTACCGCCATCCGGCGTGCTGCGTTCGGTGATGAGCACCCAGCGGCCATCCGGCAGCAGGCGCTCGATCGGCGGGTTGTTGGCGTGGCGCCAGGCATCCATCTCGTCGATGAAGGCCTCCATATCGCCGACCGCCTGGGGGTACTGCCCGCGCCGGGCGCCTTCACGCATGATGTCGCGGAACGCGGCACCCGCCCGGATGAAGGGGGCGGAGATCGCGTAGAATTCCTTGTAGCGCTGGTTGCAGGCGATCAGCCGGTCATCCGGCCCGAACATGACGAAGCCGTCCGACATGCTCTCCAGCGCGTTTTCCAGCGTGGACCGCCAGCGCGAGCGTTCCGCCTCCACCCTTTCGCGCTGCCGCAGGCCCAGCAGCAGCGCGGCGGCCAGGGCGAGCACCAGCACCGCGAAGCCACCGGAGACGAGCAGCGCGCGTTCCCGGTCGAACTCCCAGCCCGTCAGCGCCGCACTGCGTTCCAGGGTCGTGACGACGGACAGCGCGGGGTAGAGGGTCGGCCGCACGGCGACCAGCACGGGTTCGTCGCTGAAGCGGCTGCGCGCTACGTTCGAATTGGCCAGGGTGCCGGCCGTCACCGCCAGGCGGCGGCCGATGCGGGTTTCGTCATGCGGCAGGGAGGCGAGCAGCGTGCCGTCATCGCGTTCCAACGTCACCCGCAGGCCCGGCGCTTCACCGCCCACGGCCAGCAGCGAACTGACCAGCGGCACCGGCACTTCCGCCACCGCGGTGACATTGCCGATGACGGGCATGCGGATCGGTCGCGCCAGGAACAGCGCCCATTCGCCGGTGGCCGGGTTCTGCACCGGCCCGCCGATCAGCACGCTGCCGGCATGCGGGGCGGCATCGCTGAAGGCGGGGCCGAGCGGCAGCGGCAGTGGCCGGCGGCGGGAAACGCTGAGCGCGGTGGCGATCGGCATGCCGTCATTGCCGACCAGCAGCACGTCGCGGAAGGTGAAGTTCTGGTTGTTCAATTCCCGCATGATGCGGCCGGCGCCATTGGCATCAAACCGGCCATCGCGCGTGTAGGGGGCGAGGATGGCGGGCAGCCCCGCCAGCATCGCGTCCACCTGGACGAAGTTGCGGTTGATGGAAGCCTCGACCGCCCGGCTCACCCGCGTCGCCGTATCGTTCGCCGCCGTCAGCGCGGCATCGCGCGAACGTTCCAGCAGCAGCGCCGTCGCCACCACCTGCGCCATGAGAATGGCGAAGACGGCGGCGAGGATGGCGAGCCGGAGGCGGCGGGCGTTCTGCATGCTATTCAGGCCGGGCGCGGATGCCGAGGGCAGGGGCCAGGTGCTCGTTCCAGGCGTCCACGCAATCCATGCCGCAGCGGTTCTCCCAGCGCGGCAGCACCACCTCGGTCAGTAGCCGGCGCCGGCGGTCGTCATCGGCAGTGGTGACGGGAACCACCGTCATCGTGCCGCGGCGGCCTGTGGTGCAGGATGCGAGGCCCGCATTGCAGGCGAGACCCTCCCCGGTCTCACGATCCGCCGCGTTCCAGATCTCCGGCTCCAGCTCCGCCACGCCGCGCCGGATGATGTCCTGGATGTCGGCGGACAGGGCGGACCAGGCGGTGGCATTGGCGCCGAAGATCGAAATGCCCCAGGTCAGCGCCATGGCATGGACGTGGGTGGTCACCTCATGCAGCCCCACCGCGTTGCCGGACAAGGTGCCGGTAATGGCGCATTCCACCACGCCGCCGCGAATCGCCTGCAACATCTCCGCGAAGGGGGTGACGACCGGCGTGGCGCCCAGCGCCTGCACCATCTCGGACTGCCCGACGGAGGAGGTGCGGATGCGCCTGCCCGCGAGGTCCGAAAGGCCGGAGAAGGGCCGGGTGCAGAACACGACCTGGGCGGGGTAGGTATAAACACCCAGCAACTCGATCTGGTAGCGATCGCGCAGCACCTGTTCGATATGCGGGCGGAAGGCGTTCACGGTCTGCCGCAGGGTCCGCATGTCCGGCGAGAGGGCCGGCAGGTCCACCGCGTTGAATTCAGGCTCCTCCGTCGCCACGATGGCGAGCAGGGCGGTGCCGAAGGGCACCACGCCGAGGCGCATGAGCTGCAGCATTTCCTGGCCGCGGATGCCGCTGCGGTCGAAGGGCGAGATTTCCGCCACCACGCGCCCCTGCGTCAGCTCCATGATGCGGCGCCGCCAGAAGGGTTCCTCATAGCGGACATACTGGCTGACGTCGGCGAGCCCCCCCACGACCTTGAGGCGAATGGGCTGGTCGGCCGTCTGGGCCTGCGCCGCAGGCAGGGCTCCGGCGGCCAGCAGCAGGACCGGAAGGAGGAGGCGGGACCAAAGGTGCACCAAAGACATCGAAGATTCCCTGGATGAGCGAGCAGGCATCCTGACCGGCTGGCCGCGGTGGCGCTACTCTCTACCTGAGACTTCGTATAGCAAGTTTGCTAACGAATGCGACAACCTTGGCGCGAATATAGGGGGGTGAGGTCGCGTATTTGATCCCGGTGAGATGCCATCGGACCGTTAGGCCAGGGCGTCGCGCAGCCAGGCCTCGGCTTCCGGCGGCAGGCCGGACCAGGCCGCCTTGGGGCCGACGGAGGTCACCACCAGAAGCCCCGATTCGGTATAGCCGCGCCGCTTCAGGGCGCGCTGGAAGTGGCTGACCATGTAGCTCGGCGACAGGTCGGTGGACACCAACACGGAATCCTCGCCCAGCGCCCAATGCGCGTCCGCGACTTCCCAGATGGCGTCGCGGACCGCCGCGCGCATCTCCGCCAGGCTGCCGGGATGACCTTCGGGAAGGCCTTCGGGACGATGAATCACGAGAAGCAGGGTCATCGGGACTTCTTCTGAGGCGATCAGGGGGAGGAGTATAGGGCGGCTTCCCGTGACCGCCAGAAGGGCAAAAGGTGACGAAAATGCGCGCCCGGCCTGCCCAGCGCCAATAGGGAACCCCGGCCGCCGTCGCCGGAACCCCTGCGGGACAGGGCTGGATTTCGGCCCACCGAGGCGGCAGCATCCCATGCATGCAGCACAGAACCCTCATTGCCAGCCACCGCGGCGGCCTGTTTCTCTGGCCCGAGAACAGCGCCCGCGCGTTCCGGGAGACCGCTGCCTTGCCCGTGGAGCAGGCGGAATGCGACGTCCACCTGACCGCCGATGGCGCGGTGGTGGTGATGCATGACGCCCTGCTGGACCGCATGACGGACCGGCGCGGCCCGGTGGCCAGCCTGACGGCAGCCGAATTCGCCACCATCCGGGTGCGCGGCACGGCCGGGGAGGCGCCGCCGAGCTTGGCGGAATACCTGGCGATCCTCGCGGGCACCCCGGTCGCGCCGCGGATCGAGATCAAGGCCGATGCCGCCCACCGACCCTATCCCGGGATCGTGCCGAAGGTGATGGCGGTGCTCGATGCCAGCGGGCAACGCACCCGAAGCTGGATCATCGGCTTCCAGGCGGACACCATGGCGGAGGCGCAGCGGGAAGGTGGCCTGGCCGGCGTCGCCTGGCTTTCCGAAATCCCGACGCTGCGCGATATCGGCCTCGATGGGCTGATCGCGGTGGCCCGGCACCATGGCTTTGCCGAAATCGGCATGCATGAAAGCGTGATCGATGCCGAGTTCCTGGCGCGCTGCCGCGCCGCGGGCCTCGGCGTGGGCACCTGGGGCGCCAATCACGAGGCTTCCATCCGTCGGATGCTGGCACTCGGCGTCGACATCTTCGCTACTGACGATCCGCCCTTGGCCGCGAAGCTGCGCGCGGAAGCCGGCGCGGGGGGCTGACGCGACGCGGTTGCGGGTCTGGCTGCGGCGTGACTAGACTTCGTTCCAAGGGTGCAATCCCAGGGGAGGTGGCGGGCGCGTGGACGGAGAGGCTCCGATTCTCGCGGCGGAGGCGGTCAGCCTTCGCTTCGGTGGCGTCCGCGCGCTGACCGACGTGTCCTTCGCCGTGCGGCGGGGG
>CANJXD010000405.1 GCA_947478535.1 Acetobacteraceae bacterium | reverse complement strand
GCCGGGGCGGCCGGCGTCACGCATCTGGTTTTCCTGCCGCGCGAAGCGGCGATGGGGGTGCTCGCGGCGCGGCCGGCGGCGCTGCTGGCGATGCTCGGCGTGCTCTGCGGGCGGTTGCGGGCGACCTCTGCGCAGGTCGAATCCGCGGCCGATGGCGCACTTCGCGCCGCCCGGCAGCACAATGCGGAAATCGAGAAAGCGACGGATCGCAACCCGCTGACGCGCCTGCCTGGCAACAATGCCGTGCGGCAGGCGGTGGAACGCCTGGCCGCGCGGCCGCAGGCGGTGCGGCTGCTGTGCTACCTCGACCTCGACCACTTCAAGCCGTTCAACGACGCCTTCGGCTTCCGCACCGGGGATGACGCGCTGTTCCTCTGCGCTGCCACGCTGCGCCGCCACTTCGCGGCCGGCGCGGCCTGCTTCCTCGGCCATATCGGCGGCGATGATTTCTTCCTCGGCCTCGAAGGCGTGCCGGGCGCCGCGGCCGAGGACCGCATCGCCACCTTCCGTGCGGATTTCATGCGCGCCGCGGCGGAAGCCTTCTACAGCGCCGAGGACCGCGCCGCCGGCAGCATCGCCGGCAAGGACCGGGACGGCCATCCGCGCCGCTTCCCACTGCTCGGCTGTTCCATCGCCATGCTCGAACTGCCGCCCGGCGCACGCGCCACGCCGGATGCGGTGGGGGAGGCGATTGCCGCGCTGAAGTCGAAGGCCAAGGCCGCCGCCCGAGGGATTGCCCGCGTCGCTGGTTGAGCTTCGCGCGGCACCTCGCCATGCTGCGGCAACCCTGGGGGAAACGAATCATGCGCGACCGCTTTCTGGCAGCCATTGCCCTTGCGCTCTCGGTCGTGGGCCTGCCTGCCTTGGCGCAGGAGGCCTGGCCGACGCGGCCTGTGCGGATGATCGTGGGCTTCCCGGCGGGCGGCCCGACGGACATCCCCGCCCGCATCGTGGCGGACCGCATCCGCACGCGGATCAGCCAGCCCCTGGTGGTGGAAAACCGCAGCGGCGCCGGCGGGCGCATCGCGCTGGACCATGTGATGACGCAGCCGAGGGATGGCCACACGCTGCTCGTCTGCACCTATATCGACGCCCTGAACACGCTCGGCACGACGCGCCCCTACCCCTTGAGCGACCTGGCGCCGATCGCCCAGATCACCCGGGCCTACTACGCGCTGGTGGTGCCGAACGACCTGCCGGTGCGGACCGCCCCGGAATTCGTGGCGTTGGCCCGGCAGCGGGCGGAGGGAATGGCCTTCGGCCATGTCGGCGGCGCCTCCATGCCGAACCTCGTCGCCCGCATCTTCGAGGGGCTGACGCGGATCTCGATGGTGGAGGTGCCCTATCGCGGCACCCCGCCGGTGCTGCAGGACCTGATCGCCGGGCGGCTGCAGCTGTTCGTCGGCCCCCTGGTCAACACCATGCCGCTGGCGCAGGCCGGGCAGGTGCGGGCGATCGGCATGACGAGCCCGGAACGGCTGGCCGTCGCGCCCGATGTGCCGACCTTGCGCGAACAGGGCATCGACCTCGTCGCCTATGGCTGGCTCGGCATCTGCGGCGCCGCCGGCATCCCGCCCGCCGTGGTGGCACAGGTGAACCGCCTGGTGGTGGAGGCCGTCGCCTCCCCGGAGTACCGGGCGGCGGTCGAAGGCACCGGCGCGGGCGCCGTCTCCTCCTCGCCGGAGGAACTCGGCCAGTTGATGCAGGCCACCGTCGCGCAGTACCGCGACGTCATCCGCGGCTTCAACATCCCGCTGGATTAGCCTTTGAAACCCGCCCCCCCCAGAGCCCTCGCCCCCCAAAGGGGGGGAGAGGGTTGGGTGAGGGGGGGCCTTCGAGGTTGACCGTGGGGTTTCAGCATCCCGCACGACCACCAGCTCAGTTCTGCCCCACCGCCAGTCCCACCACGCCCTTCTCCAGCCGCGCCAGCTGAAACCGCGTCGCCGCATCCGCCGGCACCGCCTCGGCGAAGCGGGTGAAGGCCGCGCGGGCGGTCGCGGCCTCGCCCGCTTCCAGCGCCGCCAGGGCCGCGTCCCAGGAATCGCGCGGGGCCTCGGCGTCGGGCCAGGGGGTGAAGACTTCGACCACCGCCTCCCGCCCTCGCGCTTCCAGCCGGGCAAGGCGGCGCCATGCCGCACCCGCCGCCGCCACGCTCTCGGCATCCGAGAGCAGCACCGTGCCGAAGATCTTGTTCGCCGCTTCCAGTCGCGCCGCCAGGTTCACGGCATCGCCATGCGCGGTGTAGTCCAGCACCCGCCCGCCGCCGACATCGCCGACGATGACGTCCCCCGTCGCGATGCCGACGCGGGTGATGCCGAAGCCCGCCGCCGCGTGGCGCGCCGCGAAGTCCTGTCCGAAGGCCGCCAGCGCCTGCCCGCAGGCGATCGCCCGCGCGGCGTGGTCGGGCTGGTCGAGCGGCGCGCCGAACATGATGTGCAGCGCATCGCCCACCACCTTGTCGAGCGTCCCGCCATGCTTCGCCACGATCTCCGCCCCCCCGGCGACATAGGCATCCAGCATGGTGATCAGCGCCTGCGGCCCGCTGCGTTCCGCCAGCGCCGTGAAACCGGCGATATCCGTGAACACGAAGCTCATCCGCCGCCGCTCACCGCCGATCCGCAGCAGCCCCGGCTCCTTGGCGATGCGGGCGACGAGGGCAGGGGGCAGGGATTGCGCGAAGCGTGCGACAAGCCTGGCGCGGCTGGCCCGCAGCGCCATGAACCCCGCGAGGAACGATGCCCCGAGGCCGGCCAGCGTGCTCGCCAGCGGCAGCACCGGGTCGGCCAGCAGCAGCGTGCCATGCAGCAGCGCCACGGCGCCGAGCGGCAGCGCCACCAGCGCCAGCGCGGCAAGGCCCGCCACCGCCAGCGGAGGCAGCCCGGCGCCCGCCAGTGCCGCCCCGAGGCCGAGCGCGGCGGCGCCGGCGATTTCCGCCGTTGGCAGCCAGTCCGGCCGGCGCGGCAGCCACAGCGTCATCGCCTGCGCCAGCGCCATCGCCTGCAGGCGGATGCCGGGGACCAGCGGCGCGAAGGCGGTCTCCCGCAGCGCGCCCAGCTCCGGCGCCGTCCCGCCGAGCAGCACGATCTGGTCCTCGATCGCCCCGCGCGGCACCCGGCCAGCCAGCACCGCTTCCGCCGAGACCCGCGCGCCCGCTGGCCCTTCCTGCAAGCGGATGGACAGCGCGGCATCGAGCGGCAGGTTCACCCCGCCGAGCCGCAACACGCGTTCCCCCGCGATCAGCACGGGGGAGGCAGCACCCGTCGCCAGCCGCAACGCTTCCGTCACCAGCCCGGGCAGCCATTCTTCATCCACCCGGACAACCAGTGGCACCGCCCGCACGCGCCCGCCTTCCAGGGAAGCAGCGCCATGGCCGAGCGCGGCCTCGACCAGCAGCGGCAGCGCCGTCGCCGCGCCCGGGGCGGACAGCGGCGCCAGCGCCTTGGCATCGCCCACCACGGCGAAGCCGCCTTGGGGCGTCGGCGCTTCGCCGGGCTCGGGCGCCAGCAGGAAGCCCAGCACGCTCGGCCCCAGATCCAGCGCATCGGCCAGCGCCTGGTCGTGGTCGGGGAGGTCGGCGGCGCGGGCGCGCAGCAGGGCGGCTTCGGCCGGCGGCAGGTTTTCGGCGAAGATCCGAGCCTGGCCGGCGGGGGAGGCACGGTCGGGGCCTGCGAACAGGATATCCGTCGCGACCACCGCCGCCCCGGCCTCATGCAGCGCCGTGACCAGCGCCGCGAGGCGGTTTCGGGGCCAGGGCCAGGGGCCGAGCGCGGCCAGGCTTTCGCGGTCGATCTCCACCGTCAGCACCGGCACGGGCTGGTGCGGGCGCGGAAACGCCGAAAGCAGGCCATCCGCCGCCGTTTCCCGCAGGGCAGAAAAGGGCAGGGGCAGGGCCAGCCGTGCGGCGATCACCGTGGCCGCCGCCACGGCGCCCCAGCGCCAAGGCGTCAGGGAGAGAGCCCCACCGAGATGCGGGCGCGGAGGATGCGTTCCTGCGGCCAGGGCGCGGCCTCGCTTGGCGCGCCGTCGATGATCTCGGTGCCGAGGCCGGCGCCGATGGTGACGCGCCGGCCACCGGCCACCACATCCGCCACGCCGCGCTCGACGAAGACGCGAAAGGCGCCGTCCAATTCCCCGCCCCAGACGCTGGTGCCGCGCACCGCGATCAGCGCGGCCGGGGAGATGATGGCGACGGGACTGCGCGGCGCCGTCTCGGGCCGGGTGAACCAGAAGGGGCCCGCGGCGTGCCGCAGCACCGTGCCGACGCTTTGCGGCACCAGCGTATCGATCAGCATCCGGGACCGCGCGCCGAGGCGCAACTCCACCTCCCCCGCCAGCCGTGCCAGCAGGCGGGAGGCGGCGCCGGTGACCAGCGTATCCCCCTCCGCCAAGGGTGCGGCGGGGGCCAGGGCACGGCTCCCGCCGGGGCGTTCGGCGCTGGCGATGCCCGCCACCTCCAGCGCCTCGCCCACCTGACGTGGCCCGACCTGGCTGTTGGCGGGGCCGGCGGCAAGCAGGAAGGGCGCGGCAAGCAAGGCGCGACGATGGGCCATGCGGCGTCTCCATGAAGCGGGAGAAGGGTTATCGCGCCGAAACGGCGGCGCCTCCAGTGTCCCTGATGCGCAAGGCTTCGCGGAGGAAGCCGGCGGTGCTGCGATAATGCTCCCGCAGCAGATGGATGGCCCGCGCCGTATCGCGCCCCAGCGCGGCCTCCGCGATCGCCGCGTGTTCCGCCGCCACGTCGCGGCCGGGATAGGCGACCCGGTTGGCGAGGTTGCGATACCGCTCCGCCTTCTCCCGCAGTGCCTCGGCCATGGTGCACAAGGTGGGCGAGGGGCAGGCGGCCAGCAATGCCTGGTGGAAGGCGGTATGCGCGTCCTCCCATGCCGGGTCGTCCCGCCTGAGGCGCCCAAGCCGCCAGCCCGCCAGCACCAGGGCTTCCTCCCAGCCCTGGCCGCCGGCGGACAGGCTTTCGCGCAGCACCACTTCCTCCAGCAGGCAGCGGGCAAGGACGAGCTCGTCGAACTCCGCGACCGTCGCCGTGGCGGCGCGGAAGCCGCGCTGGTCCAGCCGCTCCACCAGCCCTTCCGCGGCGAGGGAGGACAGGGCTTCCCGCACCGGGCTGGCGCCGGCGCCGTAGCTGGCGGCGATGGCCTGGACCTTCAGCTTCGCCCCCGGCGCCACCACGCCGCGCAGCAGATCCGCCCGCAACCGGCGATGGACCTGGGTGGTGAGGCTGTCATCGGCAATCTCTTGCATGGAGGACATTCTATCGATAAAAATCCCCCCACGCCAGTTTTGTCGTGAGGAAATGCCCCATGCGCCTGCTCAGCTTCATCGAGAATGGGCGCAGCGCGCCCGGCATCCGCCTGGGTGATGAGGTCGTGCCGGTCTCGGCGCTGGCGGGGTTCCCGGATGATGCGATCGCGCTGATCGGCCTTGGTGCCGAAGGGCTGGCGAAGCTGGCCGCCGCCGCCG
>CANJXD010000404.1 GCA_947478535.1 Acetobacteraceae bacterium | reverse complement strand
TGGCGCGGGCGTGGCGCCTGGGCGGTGGTGCGCGCCGCCGCCCAGGCCGAGCCGGCGCTGCGCGCGTTGGACGACGCCGGGCTGGCGGCGGCGGTGGCGGCGCTGCGCGACGATCTGCATCGCCAGGGCCTTACCCCGGCGCTGCTGGGGCGCGGCTGCGCCCTGGTGCGGGAAGCCTCGCGCCGCTGGCTGGGGCTGCGCCAGCATGATGTGCAACTGCTCGGTGCCCTGGCCATTCTGGATGGCCGCGTGGCCGAGATGGATACCGGCGAGGGCAAGACCATCACCGCCGGCATGGCCGCGGCGCTGGCTGCGCTGGCCGGCACGCCGGTGCATGTGGTGACGGTGAACGACTACCTGGCCGAGCGCGATGCCGCCACGCTGGCGCCGCTTTATGCCGGGCTGGGGCTGAGCCTCGGCGTGCTGCGCCACGGCATGGCGCCGGCCGAGCGCCGGGCCGCCTATGGCTGCGCCATCGCCTATGCCAGCAACAAGGAACTGGCCTTCGACTACCTGCGCGACCGCCTGGCGCTGGGCCGCGCCCTCGGCCCGGCGCGGTTCAAGCTGCGCCAGCTGCTGGCGGCGCCGGTAGAACAGCCCAGCCAGGTGGTGATGCGCGGCCTGCACTTTGCCATCGTGGACGAGGCCGACAGCGTGCTGATCGACGAGGCGCGCACGCCGCTGATCATCTCACGCGAGACCGATGCCGCCGCCGAGCGGCGCTGGGCCACCGAGGCGCTGGCGCTGGCCGACGCGCTGGAGCCGGAGCAGCACTACCGCGTGCTGCCGGCCGACCGCCGGGTGCTGCTGACCGCCACCGGCCGTGCCCGCCTGGCCACGCTGGGTGAGACCATGGGCGGGGTCTGGGCAGGGCGCATCCGCCGCGAGGAAGCCACCCGCCACGCGCTGACCGCGCGGCTGCTGTTCCAGCGCGGCGACCACTACCTGGTGCGCGACGGCAAGGTGGAGATTGTGGATGAGAATACCGGCCGGGTGATGGCCGACCGCAGTTGGAGCGACGGGCTGCACCAGATCATTGAGGTGAAGGAAGGCTGCGCGGTGACGCCGCGCAAGGAAACCATGGCGCGGCTGACCTACCAGCGGCTGTTCCGCCGCTACCATCGCCTTGCCGGCATGACCGGTACCGCCGCCGAGGCGCGCGCTGAATTCTGGTCGGTCTATCGGCTGCGGATTGCCCGGGTACCGCCCAACCTGCCGTCGCGCCTGCAACGCGGCGCGGTGCAGGTGCTGCCAACCCTGGCGGCGAAGTGGCAGCGCGTTGCGGAACGCGCCGCCGCGCTGGCCGGCGAAGGCCGCCCGGTGCTCATCGGCACCCGTTCGGTCAGCGCCTCGCACGCTGTCAGCGCGGTGCTGCACGCCGCCGGGCTGCCCCATGCGGTGCTGAACGCCGAGAATGACCACGAGGAAGCGGTGACCATCGCCGCCGCCGGGCAGCCGGGGCGGATTACCGTGGCCACCAACATGGCCGGGCGGGGCGTGGATATTCAACTGCTGCCGGAGGTGGCGGCGTGCGGCGGGCTGCATGTGGTGCTGACCGAACGGCATGACAGCCGGCGGATTGACCGCCAGTTGGAAGGCCGCGCCGGGCGCCGCGGTCAGCCTGGCAGTGCCGAGGCGATCCTCTCGCTGGAGGACCCGCTGCTGGACTTGCTGCCGAGCCGGATGCTGCGCCGGCTGGCGCTGCAGCCCGGCCGGCTGGCCCCTTGGGTGGGGCGTGCCTGGTTCGGCGCCGCCCAGGCCCGGGCCAGGCGCTCGCACCTGCGTGCCCGGCTGGACCTGTTGGCGCATGAGAAACGGCTGGGCACCATGCTGGCCTTCGCGGGAGAAGTGGAATGACCTGGCTGCCGCCACGCCCAATGCTGGCCCTGCTGCTCGCCCTGCTGCCCCTTGGGCCGGTGGCGGCGCAGGAGGTGTTCGACTGCGTCATCGAACCCTCGCTGACGCTGCGGCTGGGCAGTCCGCTCACCGGCATCGTCGCCGCCATCGAGGCGGAGCGCGGCGACTTCGTGCAGCGCGGCCAGGTCGTGGCGCGGCTGGAATCGAGCGTGGAGGAGGCCAGCCTGGCGCTGGTCCGCGCCCGGGCACTGAGCAACGCCGAGATCGAGGCCCGCCGCGCCCGCCAGGACCAGCAACGCAGCGAACTGGGCCGCGCCGCCAGACTGCATGAGCGTTCGGTGGTCTCCACCCAGCGGCTGGAGGAGTTGCGCGCCAATGTGCAGATTGCCGCCAGCGAGGTGGGCCTGGCCGAGTTGAACCGGCGCATGGCGGCGCTGGAAGTCTCCCGCGCCGAGGCGTTGCTGGAACAGCGCACCATTCGCAGCCCGGTGACCGGCGTGGTGACCGGGCGCAACCTGGGGCCGGGCGAATACATCCACTTCGACAATTTCATCCTGAGCGTGGCGCAGATGGACCCGCTGCATGTCGAGACCTTTCTGCCGGTGCGGCTGCATGGCCAGGTGCGGCTGGGCACGGTGGCCACGGTGCGGCCCGACCCGCCGGTCGGCGGCAGCTTCACCGCCGAGATCCGGGTGATGGATGAGGTGTTCGACGCCGCCAGCGGCACCTTTGGCGTCCGCCTCAGCCTGCCCAACCCCAACCGGATGCTGCCGGGCGGGGTGCGCTGCAAGGTGGAGTTCGGTACCGCGGCCCCGGTTGCCCGGCCCGCACCGGCGCCCCTGCCCACGGCGCGGCGGTGAGGCGAGCATGCACAGGGGGGGGGGAAAGGGTGCGCGGGATGACGCCGCCGGTCTCAAACCTCCGCAGCATCGGGTAGATCATGCTGCAGGTGGAGGCGCAGTATCCCGCCGTGATGCGCTCGACCCTGCTATAGCCGTGCATCGGGCCATCGTGCAGGACGCGTCGGATGGGTACCTCGGACGGTCCCATTCTGAGGGTGGTCTCGCAAGGGTTGCGAGCGGCATGATCGGCGCAAGGGGCCGGGAGGTGCGAAGGCCATCAGGTGGCGCGAGCGACCGGCCATACCAATGCCGAGCCCACGGCGTAGTTCCACATCAGGCTCATTGCTCCGCCGGCCAGCCCGGCTAGGCCCCATGCCTGCGGTTCGCTGGCCAGGAGCAGTGAGGCGACGCCCAGATTGTTGAGCGCCCCTACCGAACAGACCAGGCCGAACATCAGCAACCCGGACAGCAGGTCCCAGCCGGTTCGAGGACGATCTGCGAAAGTGAGGTAATTGTTGAGCAAGAAGTTGCTGCCGATGACGATTGCCGTGGCCATCAGTTGCGCATTCAGGAAGGGCAGTTCCAGCGTAAGCGTCAGCCGCCCCCCGCAGGTGACGCGGTGGGCGTGAAGTTCCAAGGTAGTAGTTCGTCAAGGCGGTTGATGGTGTGGCCGCAGGCGAGGCGGTCGAGCACGGCGGCGATGTAGGCTTCTGGGTCCAAGCCGTTCAGTTTTGCGGTCTCGGCGACGGTGTAGATGATGGCGGCGCGATCGCCGCCGGCGTCCGATCCGAGGAACAGAAAGTTCTTCCTCGTCAGGGCAATCCCTCGGAGCAGCCGCTCGGCGAGGTTATTGTCGATCGAGAGCCTGCCGTCCTCGAGATAGCGGGCCAGCGCCTCCCATCGGTTCAGCGCGTATTGCATGGCCTCGCCCAGCGTCGACTTGCCGGACAACCGGCGCCGCTGCGTCAGCATCCAATCGTGCAGGTCGTCGACCAGCGGCTTGCTGCGGGCCTGGCGCTCGGCGCGGCGCGTGTCAGCGGATTTGCCGTTGATCTCGGCCTCGACGGCGTAGAGCGCGGAGATACGCTTCAACGCCTCCTCGGCGATCGGCGACTTCGTGGCCTCGAACACCTCGAACAGCTTGCGCCTGGCATGGGCCCAGCAGGCGACATGGATGATCTGCGGCGGCTGGTTGCCGCGCGGCCGTGCCAGCGCGTCGTAGCCGGTGTAGCCATCGGCATGCAGCCAGCCCTCGAAGTGCTCGAGGTGTCCACGCGGCCGCGCGCCCTTGCGGTCCGGCGAGTAGCGGTAGAACGCCGCGGGCGGCCCATGACCCCTCCAGGGCCTCGGGTCGATGGCATAAACCCAGAACCGCCCCTGCCGCGTCCGGCCGCGCCCCGGTGCCAATACGGCGATCGGGGTGTCGTCAGTCCAGATGATGCCGTGCCGCAGGGCATAGGCGCCGATTGCCTCGGGCAGGCGGCTCAGCCACCAGGCACCACGGCCGACCCAGTCGGCCAGGGTCTGCCGCTCGATCTCCACGCCCTCGCGCGCCAGGATGGCCGAGAGGCGGTAGAGCGGCAGGCCGTCGAGATACTTCGAGACCAACACATGCGCGAGCAGGCCGGGACCCGGCCGCCCCTTGTCGATCGGCAGGTCGGGGGCGGGTGCCTGCAGGACAGCCTCGCAGGCCCGGCAAGCATAGCGGGGCCGGACGTGGCGGATGACCTTCAGCCGGGCCGGGATCTTCTCCAACACCTTGGTGACGTCTTCGCCCAGCCTGGTCAGGCGCTTGGGGTCGGTGCAGCCGCAGCGGCAGGCGAGGCGGTCGCGCTGGCCTTCATTGACGCGCTGGAGCGGGCCTTTCGACGGATCGCGCAGCGTCCGGCAGTGGGTTCGCCGCGCATACCTTCGAGTTGCGGCTGGAAGGGCTCAGGGCTTGGCAGCTGCGGCGTTACCCGTATCTGGTCTTCTACGTCGAGCGGGAGGACCACCTCGACGTCTGGCGGGTGCTGCACGCGCAGCGCGACATCCCGGCCTGGATGCAGGGACCCAAGGAGCCGTAGCCCTTCCGTGGTGCGGATTCCGTCTCGCTGAATTGATGGAGCCGCACATGCCGGCGAAGGTCTTCGCCGCCGGCAGGCGCGTGCCACTGGCCATCTTGGGCCTTGGCGCCGACTGATCGACTTCGCGCCGCTGGGAAGTCGATGCGGCCTGCGCATCACGCGCGCGGGTCTGGCCGGGATCACCCCGCGGGATCCAGCCGATGGGCGACCTCCAGCAGCAGCGCGTTCATCTGCTCCTGCAGTATGGTCTGCACCAGGTGCGGATCGCGGCCGATTTCGGCGGCGATCTGGCCCGACACCCGCGCTGGCCAGTTCAGCATCGCATCGCGCATCCCGGCAGCGAGCTCATCTATGCGGTGATTGGCGGCGGCGGCATCCATGAGGCGCCCTTTCTTCTCATCCATGGCGAGGCGCTGCGCTTGGACCCCGAGCGCAAGCCGCGCCAGCGTCAGACGCCCCTGCGGTGTATCATCACCCGGCGTCGCCAGGGGCGAGCGGCCCGGCACGGCGGATGCGATCAGATTCCGGCGAACATGCTCGAGGTCCCAGGACCCGTCCGCCTCGCGGTGGATGCGACCCACATGTTCAGCCTTCTGGATCGCGGTGTGCGAAAGCCCCAAGCGACGGGCGACCTCGCGGGCGGAGGTGATGCGCTCTGGCAACGGCATCTCCTGTCATGGCTGAGACCTGGCAATCAGTTTGCATCTGGCATCGGAT
>CANJXD010000403.1 GCA_947478535.1 Acetobacteraceae bacterium | reverse complement strand
GGAAGACTTCCTTCGGCTTGCAGCCCGCGAGTTCGGCCATGGCGGCGGCGGTCGCCGCGCAGGTCTCCCGCCCCGCCTTGCCGGTGAAGACATTGGCGTTGCCGGCGGAGACCACCAGCGCGCGGGCCTTGCCGCTGGCCAGCGCGGCGCGGCACCAGTCGATCGGCGCGCCGGGGCATTTGTTGCGGGTGAAGACGCCGGCGACGGTGGTGCCCTGGGGGAACACCATCATCGTCACATCCTCCCGCCCCTTGTAGCGGATGGCCGCCTGGCCGGAGCCGAGGCGCACGCCCGCCACCGCCGGCAGGGCCGGCAGCGGCAGCGCGAGGGGGGAGACGGGGTGGTCCTTGCCGGCCATGGTCTTGTCTTCTCTCAGGCTGGGTCTGCGAACAGGCGTGTTCGGTGGAGACGGTTCAGCGGCGCGGCTGGCCGCCGGCTGGCGGCGCCGGGGGGGCTGCGCCATCCAGCAGCGACGGCGCCGCGACCGGGCTGCCATCCATGCCGAAGCGTTCGATCCGCGCGGCGGCGCGGATGCGCTCCACCTCCGCGTTCACACCTTCCTCGAAGGCGGATTGGCGCAGCGCTTCGCGGGCTTCCTCGAAGGGTGCCGCGGCCACGGCGCGGCGTTCCTCCACCTTGATGACATGCCAGCCGAACTGGGTGCGGACCGGGTTCTGGCTGATCTGGCCGGGCTGCATCGCGAAGGCGGCCTCGGCGAATTCGGGGATCATGTCGCCGCGCTTGAAGAAGCCGAGGTCACCGCCTTCGCGGGACCCGGGGCCGGTGGAGCGGCGGCGGGCAACTTCGGCGAAATCCGCCCCGGCGCGGCGCGCCTCGGCCAGGGCGGTGCGGGCTTCCGCCTCGCTCGGCACCAGGATGTGCCGGGCGCGGACTTCTTCTTCCGCCGGCCGGCCGGCGATCTCGCGCTGGTAGCGGGCGCGGAGTGCTTCCTCGGACATGACCGGGGCGACGGCGCGGGTGATGAGGGCCTGTTGCAGCGCCTCCTCCTCCGCCCGGCGGATGCGGGCGGCGACATCGGGGTCCCGGTCAAGGCCCGCGGCGCGAGCGGCCTGGGTGATCGCCTTCTGGGTGATCATCTGGTCCACCAGCAGGGGGAACAGCATCTGCGGCGCCATGCCGCGCAGTTCTTCCGGCAGGCGCAGCGCCTCCGCCTGCACTTCATCGAGACGGATATCCTGGCCATTCACCCGCGCGACCACGGGGTTTGGTGCGGCAGGGGTGGCGGAAGGCGGGGTGCCCTGTGCCGCAGCCATGCCGGCCGGCAACATCAGGGCGGCGAACAGCAGGGCCGTGCGGCGCATCGGGGGGTCTCCGTGAAGGGCGCGAAGATGGCCGATGCCGGGCCCCCTCACAAGGCGGTGCAGCCATCTGCCCGCGTCCCGGGACCCCTCGCGTTGACGCGGCGGGGTCGCGAGCCTATTTCTCTCGCCGCCGAGCCGCCTCCGGCATGGGCCCTTCCCCGGCCGGCCGCGCCCGCATCCCGTTCGGGGGCCGGCCGCCGCGCCAGGCGGGCGGGTCCGCGCCGGCGCCGCGCCGGCCGGAGACCTCAGGACCCCCATGTTCCAACGCCTTGTCCGCGCCTTCTTCGGCACCACGAATGATCGCGCCCTGAAGCGCTACCAGGCGCGTGTGCCCTCCATCAATGCGCTGGAGCCGGCCTTCGCCGCCCTGTCGGACGAAGCGCTGCAGGGCAAGACCGCGGAATTCCGCGCCCAGCTCGCCGCCGGCAAGTCGCTGGACGATATCCTGCCCGAAGCCTTCGCCACGGTGCGCGAAGCCGCCAAGCGCGTGCTCGGCATGCGGCATTTCGACGTGCAGCTGATCGGCGGCATGGTGCTGCATGAAGGCCGCATCGCGGAGATGAAGACCGGCGAGGGCAAGACCCTGGTCGCCACCCTGCCTGTCTATCTCAATGCCCTGCCCGCCAAGGGCATGCATGTGGTGACGGTGAATGACTACCTCGCCGCCCGCGACAGCGAATGGATGGGCCGGCTTTATCGCTTCCTCGGCCTGACCACCGGCGTCATCGTGCATGGCCTGACGGATGACGAACGCCGCGATGCCTATGCCTGCGATGTCACCTACGGCACCAACAACGAATTCGGCTTCGACTACCTCCGCGACAACATGAAGTACCGGCTGGACGAGATGGTCCAGCGGGACTTCGCCTACGCCATCGTGGACGAGGTGGACAGCATCCTGGTGGATGAGGCGCGCACGCCGCTCATCATCTCCGGCCCCTCCGACGACAGCTCCGACCTCTATAATCAGGTCGATGCCGTGATGAAGGAGCTGGTGAAGGACACCGCGCTGTTCGAGAAGGACGAAAAATTCAAGACCGTCCATATGCTGGAGAACGGCACCGAGGCGCTGGAAGCCGCCCTGACCGAGGCCGGCCTGCTGACCGAGGGCGGGCTCTATGACATCACCAATGTCAGCCTGGTCCACCACGCGAACCAGAGCCTGCGCGCGCATGTCCTGTTCACCAAGGACGTCGACTACATCGTCCGCCAGGACAAGGTCGTCATCATCGACGAATTCACCGGCCGCATGATGGAAGGCCGCCGCTACTCCGACGGCCTGCACCAGGCGCTGGAGGCGAAGGAGCATGTGACGGTCCAGCCCGAGAACCAGACGCTGGCCTCCATCACCTTCCAGAACTACTTCCGCCTGTACCCGAAGCTGTCCGGCATGACCGGCACGGCGGCGACCGAGGCCGATGAATTCGCGGAGATCTACAAGCTCGAAGTGGTCGAGATTCCGACCAATGTCGCGGTGGCGCGCCTCGATTCCGATGACGAGGTCTACAAATCGGCGCGCGAAAAATACGACGCCGTCATCACCCTGATCGATGAGGCGCTGACCAAGGGCCAGCCCGTGCTGGTCGGCACCACGAGTATCGAGAAGTCGGAACTCATCGCCGCGCTGCTGAAGGCGAAGAAGGTTCCGCATCAGGTGCTGAACGCCCGCTACCACGAACAGGAAGCCGGCATCGTCGCCCAGGCCGGCCGCCCCGGCAGCGTGACCATCGCCACCAACATGGCCGGCCGCGGCACCGACATCCAGCTCGGCGGCAATGCGGACATGCTGGCCCGCGCCGAGGTCGGCAACGCCGACAGCCCGGAATACGATATCGTCCTCGCCCGCCACAAGGCGGAGATCGAGGCCGTGCGCCCGGCCGTGAAGGCGGCGGGCGGGCTGCTGGTGATCGGCACCGAACGCCATGAAAGCCGCCGCATCGACAACCAGCTGCGCGGCCGATCCGGCCGGCAGGGCGACCCTGGCGCCAGCCGCTTCTTCCTGTCCCTGGAAGACGACCTGATGCGGATCTTCGGGTCCGACCGCATGGGCGGCATGCTGCAGAAGCTCGGCCTGAAGGAGGGGGAGGCGATCGTCCACCCCTGGATCAACAAGGCGCTGGAGAAGGCCCAGAAGAAGGTCGAGGCCCGCAACTTCGATACGCGGAAAAACCTGCTCAAATACGACGACGTTATGAACAACCAGCGGAAGGAGGTTTATGCCCAGCGCAAGACCTTCATGACCGCGCCGGACGTGGCGGAGACGGTCGCCGAGATGCGGCGGGAGACGATCGGCAAGCTGATCGACACCGCGATCCCGGAAAACGCCTACCCCGAGCAATGGGACCTGCAAGGCTTGCAGGAGAAGGTCTCGACCATCCTCGGCCTCGAGCTTCCCGTCGCCGAATGGGCGCGGGAGGAAGGGATCGACGAGACCCAGGTGCGCGAACGCCTGGAGAAGGCGGCCGATGAAAGCTACGCCGCGCGCGTCGCCAATGTCGGCCCGGATCTGATGCGGGTGGTGGAGAAAAGCCTGCTGCTGCAGATCTTCGACGCGCAGTGGAAGGAACACCTCCTCGCGCTCGATCATCTCCGCCAGGGCATCGGCCTGCGCGCCTATGGCCAGCGCGATCCGCTGAACGAATACAAGTCCGAAGCCTTCAACCTGTTCAACGCGATGCTGGAGGAACTGCGCGAACGCACGACCAGCGTGCTGATGCGCATCGAGATCCGCCCCGACGCCCCGCCGCCGATGCCCGAGCCCGTGCGCGTCACCGATATGCGCCACCCCGAGCCGGTCTCGGAACTCGGCTATGGCGATAGCCCGCAGGTCCCGGAATACGGCACCGCGACCGGCACCACCCGCCAGCCCCTGGTGGCGGCGGAAGTCGATCCGAACGACCCTGCCACCTGGGCCGCGACGCCGCGCAATGCGCCCTGCCCCTGCGGGTCGGGGAAGAAATACAAGCACTGCCACGGTCGCGCATAATTACCAATTAAAACAAGCGCTTAACAGTCATAAACAAGGGTTTTTGCTGTTAGGCACTTGTTGGGCACATGAAAATCCTGCACACAGTTATGCAGAAGTTAGGCATAACGAAGAGCAGGAACATATGCCCGAAAGCTCTACCCACGCACTGCATGACGGCAAGTTGCAGCTGTTCTCACGCAACGGGCTCTGGCAAGCACGGGTGTATCTGGGCGAGCGACGCTATCTGTGGCGCAGCCTGAAAACTGTGGATCTTGAACGTGCCAAGCAGCTGGGCACACAGCTGTTCTACGAAACTCAGTTTAAGCTCAAGTCAGGGCTGCCCACCCATCAGCGCAGTCTGGATGTGGTCATCAGCGAATACGTCGCCATGCGCGAGAAGGATAATTCACAGGGCAAGGCTGCGCAGAATGTGAACAGCGAATTCACCAGCGACCACATGCTCAGGCAGGTTAAGCGGGTTGTGAAATTCTGGCGCGCATATGCGGGTAACCGCGCCATTGAGATCATCGACGACAAGGTGCTGGCTGCATATGTGCCATGGCGCAAGTCGTATTACCACCTCATGCCTGAACTGCCCAAGAACGCCAAGCTGCACCCCACAGACAAGACGTTGCAGTGGGAGATCATGCTGGGCAAGGCAATCATTAAATTCGCACATGATCAGGGTTACAGGAGCAACAAGCCTCTGCCCTCATTCACCTTTGTGCCCAAGGTGAAACGTGTGCGACCTGCCTTCACGCTGTGGGAGTACAGGCAGCTGTATCGTGCCATGCGTGCCTGGATACATGAGGCAGCAACTGATCGTGCTCGTGTACACAGGCAGCTGTTGCGGGATTATGTGTTGGTGCTGGCAAACTCAGGCATGCGGGTGGGGGAAGCAAACAACCTGCGCATTCGCGATGTCGTCAAGTTTCAGGATGCACTGGGTCGCGACAACATGGAGTTGCATGTGCGCGGGAAAACAGGCGCTCGCGTGGTAATTCCACGTGTGAGTGTGCATGGCTACATCACACGTGTGCTCCAGCGTCATCCTGATCCGCATGCAGATGCCTGGCTGTTTTGCGATGCCACAGGCAAGCAGATCACCACGCTCATCGAGCCATTCAACCAAGTGCTTGTGCGTGCTCGCATCTTGACCAACAGCGCAGGTGAGAAGTTCACGCTGTACAGCTT
>CANJXD010000402.1 GCA_947478535.1 Acetobacteraceae bacterium | reverse complement strand
CAGGGCGCGCCGCCCCGTCGTCGGCATCGTGTTGCGATGGCCGTTCATGGTGGTTTCCTCCGTTTGGTGGCGCGTGACGTCAGTCGAGGGTGAGGTTCTGTGCGCGAATCAGCGCGCCCCAGCTTTCCCTGTCGCGGCGCATCTGCGCATCCAGCGCCGCGGGCGGTGCTGCGATGGGGCGCAGCGCCTCCGCCTCCAGCCGCGCCTTGATCGTGGCATCCTGCATCGCCCGCTGCGCGGCGGCGTTCAGGCGTTCGATCATCGGCGCGGGCGTGCCCGCGGGAACCAGCAGGGCAGTCCAGAAGCCGGTGACGAGATCGGGGTAGCCAGCTTCCCGGAAGGTGGGGATTTCCGGCAGCAGCGGCGCGCGGTCCGGGAAGGACAGGCCGAGCAGGCGCAGGCGGCCGCTGCGGACATGCTCGATGGTCGTGGTCGGCGCCTCGACGCTGATCTCGATATGGCCGGCGAGGAGATCGGCGGTGGAAGGACCATTGCCGCGATATGCGACATCGGTCAGCCGGATTTCCATCGCCTTTTCCATCAGCAGACCGAACAGGTGGGACACGCTGCCCTTGCCATTCGTCGCGTAGCGCAGCGGGTTCGGGCTGGCCTTCGCGTGACGGACGAATTCGGCGATGGAGGTCGCCGGCAGGGCCGCATTCACGGTCAGCGAGAGCGGCCCGTCGAACAGCAGCGCGACGGAGGCGAAATCCTCCAGCTTGTAGGGCAGGCTGGGACGCATCATCACGTTCAGCGGCAGGCCCGCCGTGCCGCCGACGAGCACGGTCAGCCCATCTTTCGGTGCGCGCGCCACCGCTTCCGTCCCGATGATGGCGTTCCCGCCTGGCCGGTTCTCCACCACGATGGGCTGGCCGAGCGTGTCGGACATATGCTGCGCGACAAGCCGGGTGATGATATCCGTCAGGCCACCCGCGGCGAAGGGCACGACGAAGCGGATGGGGCGTCCGGCCTGGCTGTTCCCGGGCGCCTGGGCGAGAGACGGCGCCGGAAGCGCGCCGAATGCCGCTGCACCGGACAAGCCGGCGATATGCCGCCGCGTGATCATGCTGTGAACCCCCCTCATGATCCCATGGGTCGTTGCCCTGGGTCCGCCTGGTACGGATGGCCTGAGGTTAGGCATTGACTGACCGATCGGTCAACTTGCCACCGCACCCGCGCCGCGTTGCGTGGGGGCGGGGCGAGTGATAGGAATTGGCTGACCGACTGGTCAGTCCAGCGGCAGGGGGAAGCGCATGAGCGATGCCGGCATGACGGATGCCCGGCCTTTGGCCGATACCGGATCTTTGGCCGATACTGGGTCTTTGGCCGATGCCGGGAAAGCGTCGATCGGCAAGGCACCGGCCGGACAGGGGCTGGACGCGATCTTCAGCCCCACGAGCATCGCCATCATCGGCGCATCGCAGGACCCCTCCAAGCTCGGCGGCCGGCCGCTGCAGTTGCTGATGCGCTTCGGCTATCGCGGCATGATCCTGCCGGTCAATCCGCGCGCGGCGGAGGTGCAGGGCTTGCCGGCCTATCCGTCCATCGCCGCACTGCCGATGGTGCCCGATCTCGCCGTCATCGCGGTGGGCGCGGACCAGGTGCAGGACGCCGCGGAGGCCTGCGCGGCGCGCGGCGTGAAGGCCGCCATCGTGTTCGCGTCCGGCTTCGCGGAAATGCCGGATGGCGCGGCAGCGCAGGCGAGGCTCGGCGACCTCGCGCGGCGGACGGGAATGCGGATTGCCGGGCCGAACTGCCTTGGCGCGATCGGTGTGCCCGAAGCGGCCATCGGCACCTTTTCCGTCGTGCTGGAGGATGGCCTGCCGCCCGCTGGCCCCATCGGCATCGTCTCGCAAAGCGGCAATATCGCGAGCTACACGGCGCTGCTGGCGCGCGAACGCGGCATCGGCATCAGCCGGCTGCTGACGACCGGCAATGAATGCGACATCGATGTCGCCGATGGCATCGCCTATCTCGCGCGCGATCCCGGCACGCAGGTCATCCTGTGCTGCCTCGAGACCTGCCGGGACGCGCCGCGTCTGGTCGCCGCGCTGGAGGCCGCCCGTGCCGCGCGCAAGCCCGTCGTGGTGCTGAAGATTGGCGCCTCCGCCGCCGGCCAGGCGGCTGCTGCGTCCCACACCGGTGCCCTGGCGGGGTCCGATGCGGTGTTCGAGGCTGTGCTACGGCGCGCCGGCGCATGGCGAGTCCGCAGCGTGGAGGCGTTGCTCGACCTCGGCCACGCCGCCGCGGTGCTCGGGGCGGATCGGCTGCCGAAGGGAAGGCGGACCACGCTGCTCACGGCCTCCGGCGGCTTCGGCGTGCTGCTGGCGGATGCGGCGAGCGCCTCCGGCCTCGAATTGCCGGAGCCTTCGGCGGCGACCCAGGCGCGCATCCTGGCGGAGATCCCCTTCGCCTCCCCGCGCAACCCCGTCGATGCGACGGCGCAGCTTTCCTCCAAGCCGGCGGTGCTGGAGAGTATCCTCTCGGCCATCCTCGATGACGAAGGCTGTGACGCGCTGCTGCTGATGCTGTCCGCCTCGCTGTATTTGCCGCGGTTGCGCGGCATCTACATCCCCACGCTGCAGCGCATGCGCGAACGCTACCCGGACCGGCTGCTGATGCTGGCCGTGCACGGCCCCGCCGATGCGGTGGCGGAGCTCACGGCGATGGGTTGCCCGGTGGTCGATGGCGTCGATGCCTGCTGCGCCGTGATCAGCGGCCTGGCGGGGCTGGCGGAGGGCCTGGCGGGATCGCCTGCGCCTCTCGCCTTGCCCGCCACAGCGCCACTGCCCCTGGAAGCCTTCCGGCATGAGGCGGGCGCGCGCCGCGCGCTGGCCGCCGCCGGTATCCCGGTGCTGGAGGAACGCATCGCCACCACGGCCGATGACGCCGCGCGGGCGGGCGCATCACTCGGCTATCCCGTGGTGATGAAGGTGCTGTCGCCCGATATCGCCCACAAGACCGAAGTCGGCGGCGTCGCGCTCAACCTGGCCGATGAGGTCGCCTTGCGCGCCGCCCATGCGGCGATGCTGGCAAGCGTCACCACCAAGGCCCCCACGGCACGGATCGAGGGCGTGATCCTCAGCCCGATGCGCGGCGGCGGCACGGAACTCATCCTCGGCACCTCGCAGGACCCGATCTTCGGCCCGGTGGTGATGGCGGGCCTCGGTGGTGTCTTCGCGGAGGTGCTGCGCGATACCGCCGTGCGCCCCGCCCCGGTGGATGAGGCGGAGGCGATGGCGATGCTGCGATCGCTGCGCGCCTTTCCCGTGCTGGATGGCGCGCGTGGCCGGCCGAAGGCGGACCTTGCGGCGGCCGCACAGGCCATCGCGGCGTTGTCGCGCTTCGCCGCGGCGCATGCCGGAACGGTCTCGGAGATCGATATCAACCCCCTGCTGGTCTTGCCGCAGGGGCAGGGCGTGATCGCGCTCGATGCGCTGATCGTCGCCACGCAAGGGGAAGGGAAGCACTGATGGCCGGAACACTCGACGGGCGCGTGGCACTCGTTACCGGCGGCGGCGCCGGCATCGGCCGCGCTACGGTGCGGCTGCTGGCTGCCGCCGGCGCCCTCGTCGGTATCAACGACCTGAAGCAGGACCTCGTCGATGCCGCGGTGGCGGAGGTGGAGGCCGCCGGTGGGCGGGCCATCGGCATCGTGCAGGATGTGGCGACGCGGGACGGGATGCGGGCCGCGATCCTCGGCCTCGCGGAACGGGCGGGGCGCTTCGACATCCTGATCAACAATGCCGCCTGGGTCCGCTACCAGGCGGTGCCGGATATCGCGCCGGAAACGGTGGAGCGGATGCTCAACATCGGTTTCAAATCCGTGATCTGGGGCATCCAGGCCGCGGCCGAGGTGATGGACCCCGACCGCGGCGGCTCCATCGTCAATGTCGCCTCCACCGCCGGGCTGCGTTCGACGCCGAACAGCATCGTCTATAGCGGCATCAAGGCGGGTGTGATGGGCATCACCCGCGCGGCGGCGGCGGATCTCGGCGCGCGCCACATCCGCGTCAATGCCATCGCACCCTCCGCCGTGCCGACGGAAGGCACGCAGAAGCACCGCACGGCGGAGAAGGACGCGAAGCGCATCGCCCGCACGCCGCTTGGCCGGCTCGGCACGGTGGAGGATATCGCGCGCGCCATCTGCTTCCTCGCGGGCGACGAGGCCCGCTTCGTCACCGCGCAGGTGCTGGCGGTGGATGGCGGCATCACGATGACGAACATCTGATGCGCTCTCACCCCGCGCCGGTGGGCGCGGGGTGAGAGAAGGTCACGCCGCTTCGATATGCGCGCGGATTGCGCCGGCCTCGTCGACCCAGCCGCGCGTGGTGGCGAAGGCGAGCATCGCAGCGAAGCCTTCCTCCCACGCCCTGTCGGGCGGTGTCGGCAGCAGGGCGCGGATCGCGGCCGGCGTGATCCAGATATGCGCGCCATCCCGCCGGCCGAGCCGCGCCAGCGCGGCATCGGCGGGCGCGTCAGCGGAAAGCATGATGGCGAACTGACGAAAATTCGCTGGCCCTTCCAGCGCCAGCGCGCCATCCACGGCGATGCGGAACAGCATCCGCCGCTACGCCGGCACGGCCGCCTTGGTGGTGGCGCGCGGCATCAGGTCGCCGACTTCCTTCTTCACGGCGGGGATGATGCGGCTGCCCCAGAGCTCGATCTGGCGCATCATCGTCTTGTGGTCGAAATCGCCGAGCTGCGTCTGCAGCGCGATATGCTGCGGACGCAGGATGCGGATTTCCTCGACCAGCCGTTCCACCACCTGGTCCACGCTGCCGACCGGCAGGTTGGCGCGGATCTGGTCGAGCGACATGTCGGTCGGGCTCGGTTCCTCCTTCACCATGTAGCCATCATCGGACTGGGCACGGCGAAACTTCAGGCTTTCGGACACGCGGCGCTGATAGCGCGCATTCTCGACATAGCTGTCGATCTCGGACTGGTTGTTGCTGGCGAAGGCGCAGCGCAGCAGGCCGACGCGCGTTTCCGCCAGGTCATGCCCTTCATCCGCCGCCACCTTTTCCAGGTTCGCGCGCACTTCCGCCAGGCGCTTCCTGCCGTGCAGCAAGGCGGTCACGAACAGGCTGTGCCCCTCCCGCATCGCGCGTTGCATCGTCAGCGGGTGGCCGGTGGCGCACCAGATCGGCGGGATCGGCTTCTGCACCGTCCGCATGCTGATGGCAGTCGCCGGCAGCTGGATGAACTTGCCATCATAGGTGAAGATGCGCTCGCGCAGGCCGAGCTGGATCACGTCCAGGAACTCATTGAAGATCGCTGGCGCATCGGCGAGCTTCACGCCGAAACGCTCGAATTCGAAGTCCTGGTAGCCGGCGCCAACGCCGAGTTCCAGCCGCCCATTCGACATCGCATCCGCGAAGCCCGCCTCCGCCAGCAGGCGGGCCGGGTGATACAGTGGCAGCACGCAGACGGCGCTGCCCAGGCGGATGCGCTTCGTCAGCCCCGCGCAATGCGCGATCATCATCAGCGGTGACGGGCAGAGGCTG
>CANJXD010000401.1 GCA_947478535.1 Acetobacteraceae bacterium | reverse complement strand
GAGTTGGAGGAGACGCTGATCGCCGCCGATCTCGGCGTCGCCGCATCCCGCCGCATCGTCGAGGGCTTCCGCAAGACCCGCTTCGGCAAGGAAGTGACGGATGAGGAAGTGAAGGCCGCGCTGGCGGAGGCGATCGCGGAAATCCTCGCCCCCATCGCCACGCCGCTGGCCATCCGCGCGGAAAATGCCCCCCATGTCGTGCTGATGGTGGGGGTCAACGGCACCGGCAAGACCACCACCATCGCCAAGCTCGGGCAGCAGTATCGCGACCAGGGCCTCAAGGTGATGTTCGCCGCCGGCGATACCTTCCGCGCCGCCGCGGTGGAGCAGTTGCAGATCTGGGGCGACCGCACCGGCTGCCCCGTCGTCGCCCCCACCAAGCAGGGCGCCGATGCCGCTGGCCTGGTGCATGACGCACTGGTCCGCGCGAAGGCGGAGGGCTTCGACGTTCTGCTGGTCGATACCGCCGGGCGCCTGCACAACAAGGCGGCGCTGATGGAGGAACTTCGGAAGATCATTCGCGTGATGCGCAAGCTGGACCCGGCGACGCCGCATTCCGTGCTGCTGACGCTCGATGCCACGACGGGCCAGAACGCGATCCAGCAGGTGAAGATCTTCAAAGAGATGGTCGAGGTCTCCGGCCTCGCCGTGACCAAGCTCGACGGTAGTGCCAAGGGCGGTGTCGTCGTCGCCCTGGCGCAGGAAATCGGCCTGCCTGTCCATATGGTGGGCGTTGGCGAGAAGGCCGCGGACCTCCGCCCCTTCACGGCCCGGGACTTCGCGCGCGGCCTCGTCGGGCTGGACTAGCGAAGCGGCTCCCCCAGCCCCGCCCGGTCCTGGTCAGGTGACGGACCGATCCGGATCCGGATGCCGACGACTTTGGAAGTTGTCACGGCGTTGTGAATAGTTAATTGTGTATCGGCAGGCGGGAGTCCATCCCTGCGTGTGCCGTGACGCGGCATGTTCGCGCCAAGCGTGAATGTTCTATCGCCGGGCGTGTGATGCGGGGAGCTATTGATTGATGAGACACACTTTTCGCGCGATCAGGCGTGGGCTGCTCGCCTTGCTCCCTGCTCTCCTGCTTGCCCTGCCACTGGCTTCGGGGGGCGCGCAGGCGCAGACCGGCAACCCGACGCATGACCAGCTCGCCAGCGTTGATGAGCCGACCCGGCGGGCCGAGCTGTTCCGCGCCATCACCGGCAGCGGCGCCGGCTGCCAGGCCATCATCGCCACCTATTTCGCCGGCTTCGACCAAGCCCGTACCGCCTATTGGGACAGCCGCTGCCGCGAAGGCTCGATGTATCGGATGACGCTCGCGGCCCAGCGCTTCGCCCGACCGGGTCTCACCGTCTGCGGTGCCGCCACGGGCGGCATCGCCGCTGGCCCCTGCTTCCAGGCGCTCGGTACCGCAGCGGCCGCCACGGCGCAGACCACGGGCGGCACCGGTGTCGCCGCCGGCGCATCCACCGCGCCGCCGCCGGGCAGCCGCTTCGGCGCGATCTATGCGTCCGATGTGCCGGTCGCCGCCTGGGGCTTCGCCAATGGCCTGCCGGACCGGCTTGCGGTCAACACCAATGCCGTCCGCTCCTGCCAGACCATGGCCGGCCGGGTGCCCTGCAAGTTCCTCGAGGAACTGGTCAACAGCTGCGGCGCCCTGGTGCAGGGGGTGTCGCGGCACCCCAACGCCGTGGTGATGACGAATGATCTCAGCACCATGGTGCTGAACCGCAACTACACCGCCCACGGCAACAGCCCGCAGACGGCGGAAGCCGCGGCGCTCGAAGCCTGCCGGCGCACGCCCGGCATCACCTGCCGCGTCGTCGCGACAGGCTGCTGAGGAATGAAGCCGATGACCTTCCGCAGCCTTCTCGCAGCCGCACTGGCTTTCCTCGCCGCGCCCGCCCTGGCGCAATCCGATACCCTCACCGCCGTGAAGGCGCGGGGGGAGATGAATTGTGGCGTCAGCGGCACGCTGGCGGGCTTCGCCGCACCGGACGCGCAAGGCGTGATGCGCGGCTTCGATGCGGATTTCTGCCGCGCCGTCGCCGCCGCCGTGCTGGGGGATGCCGGCAAGGTGCGCTTCGTGCCGATCGAGACGCCGGATGCCGGTTTCCAGGCCCTGGGTTCTCGCGGCGTCGACCTGCTGTCCCGCAACACGACCTTCACCTATTTCCGGGAAGTCTCTCAGCCCGGCGCCTTCGCCGGAATCACCTTCTTCGACGGCCAGGGCCTGCTCGTCGGCGCCGAGTCCGGCATCGCCAGCGCCCGACACCTCGATGGCAAGCGCGTCTGCGTGACGGGCATCGCCGGCACGACGGGGCGTGAGGTGGTGGAAGGCGAGGCCACACGCCTGGGCATTCAGATCACCGTGGTCGAGGCTGGCGGCGGCACCGCCCTGCTGGAAGCACTGCGCGATGGCCGCTGCGATGCCGCTTCCACCGATGCCTCGCAGCTCGCCATCCGCCGTGTGACCGAAATGGCCGACCCCGCGCGCTGGACGTTGCTGCGCGACGTGCTGAGCCGGGAGCCGCTCGGCCTGCTGGTGCGGGAGGATGACGAGGCCTGGCGCCAGATCGTGTTCTGGGTGCTGCAGGCGATGCTGGAGGCCGACGAATACGGCCTCGGCAGCGGCAACCTGCTGGAGCAACTCCAGGCGAATGACCCGGTGCTGCGCCGCCTTGTCGGCGTGGAGGAAGGCTTCGGGCGTGGGCTCGGGCTGGATGGCAGCTGGTCGCAGCGGGTGTTGTCCCAGGTCGGCTCCTATGGGGAGGTCTTTGACCGCAACCTCGGCACCGGAAGCCGTTTCGCGCTCGATCGCGGGCCGAATGACAATTGGCAGCGCGGGGGGCTTATGTTCCCCCTGCCTCTGCGCTGAGGGCCCGGCCATGCGATCCATCCTGAAGACCCTCGGCGGCGCCGCTTTCGGCCTCGCTCTCACCCTGCCATCGCTGCCGGCGGCCGCGCAGGGTGTGCTGGCGCAGGTCCGCGCCCGTGGCGAAGTGATCTGCGGCACCAATCCCGGCCTCGCCGGCTTCGCCCAGGCCGATGCCAATGGCCGGCTCGCGGGGCTTGATGCCGATACCTGCCGCGCCATCGCCGCGGCGGTGCTGGGGGATGCGGGCAAGGTCCGCTTCTTCCAGGCGCCGACCCCGGCCACCGTCGACGCGCTGCGCGAAGGCCGTATCGATGTCGCCGCCCGCAACCTGACGCAGACGATGACGCGCGATACCGAACTCGGCCTGGCCACCGCCGGAGTGAGTTTCTATGACGGCCAGGGCTTCCTGGTCGCGCGCGGCAGCCAGATCGCCGATCTGCGCGGGCTGGATGGCATGCGCGTCTGCGTGCCGGCCGGCAGTTCGAATGAGCAGGTGCTGGCCGATGTCACCCGGCGCTTCGGGCTGAGCATCACGCCCGTGCCCGTCGAAGGATTCGCTGCCTTCCGCCGCGTCTATGCCGAGGGGGGCTGCGAGTCGGTCTCCACCGACATCTCCACCCTGCTGGTGTTGCGCCAGACCGGCACCGACGTGCCTGCCGACCACGACATCCTGCCCGACATCGTCAGCCGCGAACCGCTCGGCCCGATGGTGAAGGATGGCGATTCGCAGTGGCGCAGCATCGTCTTCTGGACGCTGAACGCGTTGGTGGAGGCGGAGGCGCTCGGCATCACCGCGGCGAATGCCGAAGCGCAGCGTGCGAGCCCCTCCGCGCGGGTGCGGCAGTTCCTGGGTGCTGAACCTGGCCTTGGCGCGCCGCTCGGCCTCGCGGATGACTGGGCCTTCCAGGTCATCCGCCAGGTCGGCAATTACGGCGAGGTCTTCGACCGCGCCTTCGGCCAGGCTTCCGTGTTCAAGTTGCAGCGCGGGCTGAACGCGCTGTGGAACCAGGGCGGATTGCTCTACCCGATCCCGATGCGCTGAATCCACAGGCTCCGCGGCTCAGTCCAGGGTGATGCGGAGCCGGGCGCCGGGCGCCATCTCGTTGAAGCGGCGCTCCGCCCGGTCCGGCGAGTATTCACGTTCGAAGGTGAAGCCGCGCCGGCGTTCGTAGGGCTGGATCAGCGCCGGTTCCAGCGTCGCGGTGCGGCGGCGGGTGAACGGCTCCGGCGGCGCCTCGATATCCCGGTTGGGCATCGGCGCCAGGTCGGCGCGGGATGAATGGGCAATGCTCACCGGCGCGGGGGATATGGCGGCCTGCGTCTGTGTCCCCGCGCGGCGGGCGGTGGGCAGGCGCGGCGGGTTGGGACGTCGCGGCGGTACCCGGGCGCGAGCGGGCGCAGGCGTGGTTGCGGCAGCGGCACTTGCGGCAGGCTGGGCCAGGCGGGCAGGCGCGGCCCTTTCCTGCGCCGGGGCAACGCCAGGCACCAGCAGCGCGAGCAGCAGCGCCAGCCGACCGACGATGCGCGCCCGGGTCATCCCCGCTCGGGTCATTCCCAGGCCCTCATGCACCGCCGGGTGGCGTGGTGCCGCGGGCATCCTCCGCCGGGTTGCCGCGTGGCGCGCCGAGCGGGCCATCGCCCACCTCGCGCCAGGCGTTCAGGACCCAATGGACGGAGGGGAAGGCGAGGTCCGCCCAGGGGATCTCCTCCCAGGCAAACAGCCGCACCTCCAGGCTCTCCTCCCCGGCCGCGAAGCCGGGGCTGGCGAGGCGGGCGCGGAACAGCACCTGCACCTGGCCGATCCGGGCGATGGAATAGACGGCAAGGATGCCATCCAGCGCGAGGTCGGCGCAGGCTTCCTCCCGCGCCTCGCGGCGGGCGGCTTCCTCCACCGTCTCGTTCAGTTCCATGTAGCCGGCGGGGATGGTCCAGAAGCCGCGGCGGGGCTCGATGGCGCGACGGCACAGCAGCACCTTGCCATCGACGACGACGACGGAGCCGGTGACGATCTTCGGGTTTTCGTAAGCGATGTAGCCGCAATCCGGGCAGGTCAGCCTTTCCCGGTCTTCCCCTTCGGGAATGCGACGAATGAAGCGGGTGGCGGTGCTGCTCATCACCAGAAGGTGGACTCGGGATGCGGCGGCTGCAAGGCAGCCTGCATCACGTCCCTGGCCTTTGGCGGCATCGCCACGAAGCGTGGCCCGCTTCCATGTCCATCCGGCCCCTGAAGGACCGGGAAGCGTCAGACCCGGAGGTCGAGCAGGGAACCGCGCGGGGTTGGGCCGCTCGGCTTGGCCGGCATGGTGTCCAGCAGGCGCTGCGGCTGAGCCGTATTGCCATTCTGGCCCTGGGACCCGGAAGCCGTGCCGCGCGCCTGCGCCATGGCGGGGTTGCGAGAGACCTCCGCGGTGAAGGCGGCGAGGGAGTTCATGCTGATCATGCGCACGACCATAGGGCGCAGATCTGAACGCCGGCTTAACCGGGTGGCGGGGATCGAAGCGGTGGGGCGGATGGGGCGCATGCCCAGACCGTGCCCGCCAATGTCGTTAATACTCTAGCAACCAGCGGTAGTAGCCTCGGGAAATCTAAAGGGATCGTGAAAAAAGTCGGGAAATGTTGTGGTCCGGCGCTCGCCGGACCACGACCT
>CANJXD010000400.1 GCA_947478535.1 Acetobacteraceae bacterium | reverse complement strand
CAGGATCTTCCGCCGGAAGCCCGCATGGTATTTGAAATGGGCGAACACCGCGGGCTGCGAGGACAGCCGAAGATTTGTCGCGCTGTGCAGCCCTTCGCTCACCCGCACCCAGGGGCTGTAGCGGAACATCGCCACCTTTTCCGCCACGAAGCTGTTGGGCTCGCTATCCGGCATCAGCCGGTGGCGCAGCGCGCTGACCTGCTGGACGCGGTTGCTGTAGAAACAGGTGGTGAGGCGGGACGCATGCACGGGTTCCCGGTCCAGCCATTGCGCGGCCTCGAAGGGGGGCGTGGTGGTGAAATCGGCCTCGTCCAGGCTGCCGAAGGGATAGAAATCGACCATCCACAGCGGCACGGCATCCGCGCCCTCCGCCTCCGCCGCCGCCACCACGGCCGCCAGCGTCTTCTCCCGCCAGCCCGGATAGATCAGGAATTCGTCGCCATCCGCCACCACGGCCCAGCGGCCGATGAAGTGGTGGCCGAGGATCGTCTGCTGCCAGGTCACGCCGTAATGGGACGTCCGGTATTCCCCCGCCGCCGAATAGACGACGCAATCGGGCTGGGCGAGCAGGTATTCCCGGCTGCCATCGTCGGAAAGGTTGTCACTGGCATAGAAGGCCCGCACGCCGAGGCCGCGGTAATGGTCCAGCAGGTGCGGCAGCATCGTCATCTCGTTGCGCGCCGCCAGCACCACGCCGATCGGCGCTTCCTGCACCCGCGCCAGCGTCGCCTCGTCGCTCAGAAGTTCGAGCTGGTGGGCGCTGTTGTCGGTGGTGACGGTGGCGAAGCTCGGCCACAGGCGCTTCGGGCTCAGCACCGCCTTGCCGCGCAGGGCATGGGCCGGGGCCTGGTCGCGGTCGAGGTCGAGATGCGCGACCTTGGCCGGCGTCAGCGCCGTCGGGAAGAAGGTGTTCTCATAGATTCCGACGGGATGCGCGGCGCCGAAGGTCCGGCGGCGCTGGTAGCTTTCATAGTCGGTGTTGGAGGGGCTGACCCCTTCCAGCGCCAGCAGGTCTCCCACCAGCTTGTCTTCCATGAAGGACCGCGCGACCAGGCGCTGCCCTTCCTTCCGCTTCGCCGCCGCCACCAGCCGCTGCATGCCGTAGCGCGACAGAGAATAGACGCCGCCGCCATCGCAATACCGCGAAGGCTCCGGCGAGCGGTCGATGCTGCGGGCGCGCTCGCTGTTGGATTTCAGATGGTGCCACACCCGGTCCATCCCGCCCACCGGGCGTTCCAGCAGGCGGCCGTAGTAATGGTGGGCGCGGTAGTCCAGGGTGCCGAAATAGTTCTCGGCGCTGAGGCTGCAATCGTCATCGATCTTGATGAGGTATTGCGCATTGGTGTTCGCCTCCACCCATTCCACCATGCGGAGCGTCTTCGCCGGCAGGTCCTCATAGGCATCGGACACGGCAAGCCGCAGCACGTCGCCGTGCAGCTGCCCGTCGCCATCGCCGACGATGACGATGCAGCGCGCGCCGATGGCGGCTAGGTCCTTCATCCAGGTTGCGCGGATCGCGCTGACGCGGCTGTCGAGGTATTTGTTGCAGGAATAGACGCAGACCAGCACATCGCCGGCGATCGCCGCGGGGTTCATGGCGATGGCGCCGGGATCCTGGTGTGGGCGCTCATGCCGTTCGCCGAAGCGCAGGTGCACCGCGCCCCACATCGCGTCCAGCATGCTGTCGAGCGCCGGCGTTCGCGCCATGGCGCCGAGCCGGACCAGCCCAGCAAGGAAGCTGGCCGGCAGATGCTGGCCATGCTCATTCGCCAGAGCGCGGTCCAGCTCCTGCCCGAAGCGCGTCACCAGCGCCTCGCTCCCCAGGCTTGTCCCCGCCTCTCGCAGCGCCAGAAGGGCGAGCATGTCGGCGCCGGCATGGTCGTAGCGGGACGCCGACAGCATCGCGGCCAGGTCCCGCGCTTCCTGCCGTGCCGCCTTCTGGCCTTCCCCGGTCAGCAACTGGCAAAGCCGGCGTTGCGCGCGCTGGCCCATGCCGCGCGGCTGCGGGCGCATGGCGCGCAGCAGGTTGCGGATGCCTTCCGGCCCCACACCCAGCGTCCGCTGCCGGGCAAGGCCAGTACCCGCACCGCATCCGGCGCTTCCGCCGCCACCAGCCCCGCCGCCAGGCGCTGCGTGGTGGCGCGATGCGCGAGGCTGCCCGGCCGCAGCGCATGGGCCAGCACTTCGCGCTTCCACATCGCCGCTTCGGGGTTGCGCTGGGCCGCGAAGAAATCGAGCGCCGTCACCACCACGGGCAGGTCCTGATCCACCCGTTCTGGCGTCTCCATCGCGCGGGCGAGGGTCTGGAAGCGCGCCTCCGCCTGGGAGAGCAGGCTCAGCGGCGGCTCCGCCACCTCGCGTTCCGTCATCCAGGCCCGCCAAAAGGCTGGTGCAAGGCCAAAATGGCGCAGCGCCGCGCTGGTGACATCCTTCGCGAGATAGTCCGGCATCATCCGCCGCCGGTTCAGCAACAGCACCATGCAGCTGACGAAGTGCCGATCATGCAGGCGAGAGAACCATTCCCCCTTGAAGGCATCGAGCAGCGCCATGAAGGCGTAGCGGAAGCGCTCCGTCTCCCCCTCCGGCACCCGTCCTGCGGCTTCCGCGCGTTCCATGTGGCGCAGCGCGAAGCCCAGGCAGCTCGCATTGATCCAGCCATTCAGCGATTTCGCCAGCCGGTACAGCGCATCCGTGGCGCGCCGCGCCTCGCCCCCCGCCGCCAGCAGCGCCACGGCGGAGCTCAGCGCCCAGGCGTCATTCGACTCCGCGTGGTGGAACCAGCTGGACAGCGGCACCACGCCGGCGAGCAGCGGCAATTCATCGGTGCCGCACAGCGTCGGCACCAGGCCGAACCAGAAATGCCGCTGGGCGTCCCGCTGATCCGCCTCGTTGAGCCCCCATTCGGCTTCCACCTGCCGCGCCACCGCGAAGACAGGCGCGAAATCTCCCGCCATGCGCTGGCTGACGGCGCGCAGCGCCCGCCAGATGGCGATGCGCTCGCGGTCGCCATCCGCCAGGGCGGGTGCGCCAGGGTCGCCGCGCGCCGCGTCCGCGCTCGGGTCGGACGCCTGGCGCAGGAAGCCGGACAGGTTCAGACGGCGCGCCGCCTCCCGCAGGAAACGCGCCACGTCCTCGGGCAATTCCGCCAGGAATCGGCCGAGAACGAGATGCTCGATCGCCAGCAGCACCTGGCCCTGTGCTTCCTGCGTCGCATCGCCGGCCTGCGCGGCAGCCGCCATCGCCTGGCGTGCCATGGCGCGGGTGAACAGCAGGCGGGACGGCTCCATCACCCTGCCATCCATGGTGACGTCGAGCGCCGCCCCGTCCTCGTCCCCAAGGCCGGACCAGATCAGCCCGGGCAACTCGATCTCGAAGGCCATGCGTGGCTGCGGTTCCGCATCGCCACGCACCGCCGGCACCCCGGCTTCCGCCCAGGTCACCACCCCGACATCCAGCGGCCTGCCGCCGAGCAGCACGCCGATCACCGGCGCGTCCTGCGCCATCCGGCCGATCACCTCACCGCGCAGGGTGAAGCCATCCACCTCCAGCACCGCGCTGGTCAGCGGCATGGGTAGCGTCAGCGGTTGGCCGCCGAAGGCGATGCGCGCCTGGCGGGCCGAACGCCCAAGCCGGCCGCGCAGCGTCTCCGGCAGCCGGCCGGCGAAGCCGATGGCACGGCCCTGCCGGCCGATCCGCGCGGCGAGGCCCGGCAATTCCATCCAGCGCAGCGGCACCACGACCGGGCCTTCCCCGATATCCGCCGTCAGCACCGCGCCCTCCGGCGGGTCCGCAACCCAACCGATGAGCGATTCCCGCCCGATCCGGTCCACCGCCCCGACGGCGCGGACGGGCGTCGGCACCGCCGCGTTGCGAGCGCCGCGCCGGGCGAAGCGCTGATGCGGGCCGCGCACCGTCAACTGGTCCGCGCCGAGCAGTTCGCTCCGCACCTCCCCCCAGGGGACGTGGTTGACGGCGATCAGGCAGCGCCCGGCGCCAATCTCGACATCGACGATGATACGAAACCAGCTCGACGGCAGGCAGCCGAGTACGGCCTCCACGCCCCATTGCCCATCGAGGCATTGGTTGGTGGCGAGCCAGTTCTCAGACGCCCGGTAGCGCAGATGCAGCGCGATATCGCCATTCGGCGCGACCAGGTCGAGGAAGCGGTCCTGCCCGGCGCCGGGCGGAATATCCATCCGCAGCACCTCGACCGTCCCGCCACGCTGCCCCGCCGCGACCGGCGCTTCTTCCGCCGGTGGCTCCATCGGCTCCGCCTCGGGGGCGGGCGCGGAGGCCTCCCCTGGCGGCGCCGGCTCGGCCTCTCCGATCATGATCTGGCCGCCGGGCAACCCGGCGCCATCGGCCAGCACCGAGATCATCCGGCGCGGCCCGCCGCCGTCGCGCAACGCGGCCGGCAATTCGAGGGTGAAGCGCTGGCGGCGCTCCGGCTCATAGCCATCCTCCGCCGCCTGGCCGGCCAGGGCGATGACGGAATCCGTGGGGAAGCCCGGGTCCCCACCAAAGCCGACCGCGACCGGGACGGCTTCCCCCCCCACCAGCAATTCGAGCCGCGGCAGCGCGCCCCGGCTGCGGACCCAGCCGCCGATGCGGCCTTCACGCAGCGATTCCACGACGCCGGGGGCATTCACCCAGGCGCGCGCCAGCCCCGATGCGCCGAAATCCAGGCTCACGGCGCAGGGGCGCCGCTTCTCCGCCTCCGCCCGCGCCAACGCATCCCGCGCCGCCCCGTCGAGCGGCACGACAAAGCCGGAGGGCAAATCCTCCGCCAGCGGCACGGCTAGGGCGCGCAGCGCGAAATTCTCCTCCCCGATCCGCAAGGTGACCGCGCCGCCCGTCCAGCCACGCGCCCCGATGAAGCCTCGCAAGGCCTCCTGCCCGATGCCCTCCGGCGGCAGCCAGGCCGCGTCCGCCCCGTCCGCCTCGCCTGCCGGCAGGAACGGCCCGAAGGCGCCTGAGACGAGCCAGGGGAGGGAAGCGCGGACCCGCAGCGGCCGCCCGCCGCGCCAGGCCGTATCGAGGCTGACGCCCAGTTCCCCGCCCAGCAGCAGATGCGCCCGCTCCTTGGTGACCACGAGGGACAGCGGCAGGACAGGGGTGGCCTCGGGGTCGAAGGGCAGCAGGCGCTCGGCGCCCCACCGATCCTCGATCAGCTCATTCATCACGATGCGGCCGCGATCTGCGCGGACGGAGATGTGGAACAGGATGTTCTTGTCGTCGATGTCGAGGTTGAAACTGTCCCACTGGCTGCTCCGCGGGTAGCAGACGCAGCGGTAGATCATGGTCATCAGGCGGAACCCCGGTCGGCCCCTGGGCCTGTCGCGACGAAGGCTTGGGCAGCGCCGCTTTTCTACGGAGCCGCTTCGCCCTAGCAGCCTGTCGGATTCACACGCCACCGTGGGTGTTGCACACTGCCCGCATGGCGACCTTCGTTCCGTATAGCCGTGACCAGACCTTCCTGCTGCCGCCTGATCTGAAGGACTGGCTGCCGGCGGACGACCTGGCGCACTTCGTTGT
>CANJXD010000399.1 GCA_947478535.1 Acetobacteraceae bacterium | reverse complement strand
CGTGCCGATCATCTTCCTGTCCTCCCGCGACGAGGAACTGGACCGCATCCTCGGGCTTGAGCTCGGCGGCGATGACTATGTGACCAAGCCCTTCAGCCCGCGGGAGGTGGTGGCCCGCATCCGCGCCGTCCTCCGCCGCCGCCAGCCCGGCCCTGCCCCCGCGCCGGAAGCCGAGTTGCACCGCGGCAAGCTGCGCCTCGCCCCCGAAAGCCACCGCGCCTTCTGGGCCGAGGCGGAAGTCACGCTGACCGTCACCGAATTCGCCCTGCTGCGCGCCATGGCCGCCAGCCCCGGCCGAGTCTTCACCCGGGACGCGCTGATGGACATCGCCTACCCCGACCGCCGCGTGGTGAGTGATCGCACCATCGACAGCCACATCCGCCACATCCGCGCGAAATTCGCTGGCCTCGGTGCCGAGCCCATCGGCACCGTCCACGGCCTCGGCTACCGCTTCGAGACGCCGGCTTGAGTTTTCGGGATATCCTGCCCCGGAAGCCCCGCCTTCGCGCCGTGCTTCTGGCCGCCAACCTGCTGCTGCTGCTGCTGCCGCTCGGCGGGCTGTGGCTGCTGCGGCTGTATGAAAGCGCGCTGGTCCGGCAGACCGAGACGGAGCTGATCGCCCAGGCCGCCGTGATCGGCGCCGCGTACCAATCCGCCTATGGCGCAAGCCCTGCCGCCGGCGGCTGGGAGCCCCGCAACGCCAGCCTCGACCTCGCCCGCGATGCCGTGCTGCCGCCCGCCCCGGATGCCACGCCCCCCGCCACGCCCGCGGACCCGCGCGCCCTGGTGGCCGGCGCGGCGCTGCACCCCATCCTCGCCGCCGCCCAGCGCGTGACCCTGGCGGGGATGCGGGTGACGGATGGGCAGGGCATCGTCATCGCCAGCAGCGGGGAGGAACTCGGCCTTTCCCTCGCGGGCCGATTGGAAGTCGCCGCCGCCCTCGCCGGCCGCCCCGCCGCCGTCATCCGCGAACGCCCGCGCCAGCCCGGCGTCGGCGCTGCTTCCATCAGCCGCGCCGCGCCCTTTCGGGTGTTCATCGCCCATCCCGTGCTGGGGGATGCGCGCATCATCGGCGTCGTCCTGCTGTCCCGGACGCCCGCCAGCATCGACCAGGCGCTGTATGGCAAGCGCTGGGAGATGGCGGGCCTCGCCTTGGCGCTGCTGGCCGCCGCCGGGCTGCTCGCCCTGTTCACCGCCTATACCGTCAGCCGCCCGATCGAGGCCGTCGCCGCCCAGGCCCGCGCCGTGGCGGATGGCGCCCGCGCCGACCTCACCCGGACGCGGCGCAGCGCCGTGCGGGAAGCCGATGAACTCTGGGCCGCCATCGCCGCCATGGCCGGCACGCTGGAACGCCGGGCGGACTACATCGGCGCCTTCGCCACCGAGGTCAGCCACGAATTCAAGACACCGCTGGCGGCCCTGCGGGGGGCACTGGAACTGCTGCAGGACCATGCGGAGACGATGACGCCCGAGGAACGCGCCCGCTTTCTCACCCAGGCCGCCGGCGATGTGGAACGGCTGGACCGGCTGGTGAAGCGCCTGCTCGAACTCGCCCGCGCCGAGGCGCCTCATGCCCGCGCGGCGGAATCCTGCGATCTCGCCGACGCCATCCCCACCGCCGCCGAGCCCTTCCAGGGCCTGCCCCTCACCCTGGATGGCCCGGCTGTGCGGGCCGCCATCGGTGCGGATCGCCTCGGCATCGTCATCGCCAACCTGCTGGACAACATCGCCCGTCACGCCGGCCCCGATGCCCAGGCCGCCATCGCCTGGGGCGGTGACGCCGAAGCCGCCTGGATCGAGGTCTCGGATGATGGCGCCGGCATTTCGCCCGGCAACGCGCCGCGGATCTTCGGCCGCTTCTTCACCACGGCGCGCGGCGAAGGCGGCACCGGCCTCGGCCTGTCCATCGCCCGCAGCCACCTTGGCGCCGTGGGTGGCACCATCGCCCTGCACCCATCCCAGACCGGCGCCTGCTTCCGCATCACCCTGCGGACGGTGCCGTAGCCTTCAGCCCGGGCAGGCGAAGGGCAGGAGGACGTCAGGGCGATCCAGGCATTCGTCCTGCCCTACAGGGGCATCGAGGCCTCGAACACGTCCTCATCCTCCGGGCTCCGCCGCAGGCTGAAGCCGAGGTGGCGGACGAAGGCCAGCATCGGCGCGTTGTCCGCCAGCACGGAGCCCACGACGAGGCGGATCCCCGCCTCCGGCGCCCAATCGAACAGCCGCCGCATCAGCAGGCTCGCCAGCCCCTGCCCCTTCATCGCGTGATCGACGACGACGGCGAATTCGCCGGTCTCGCCATCGGGTTCGCGGATCAGGCGGGACACGCCCAGCATCTCCTCCGTCCCGTCCTCCCGATGGCGGATGGCGACGAAGGCCATTTCCCGGTCGTAGTCGATCTGCGTCATGCGGGCGATCTGCACCTTCGGCAGTTCCCGCAACTGGCTGAAGAAGCGGAAGCGGACATCCTCCGGCGTCAGGCGGCGGAAGAAGGCGCCATGCGCCTCGGCATCCTCCGGGCGGATGGGGCGGATCACCAGTTCCTCTCCGCCGCGGGATTGCCAGGGCTGCACCCATTCCTCGGGATAGGGTGCCACCGCCAACTGGGACCTCTCGCCCACCGGGCGCAGGTCGCAGGAACAATCGACGGCCACCACGCCCTCGGCATCCGCGAATAGCGGGTTGATGGTAAGGCCGGCGATCTCGGGAAAATCCACGGCGATCTGCGAAAGCCGCACCAGCGCTTCCGTCACCGCATCGATGTCCACCGGGCTGTGGTCTCGATACCCGGCCAGCAGCTTCGCGGCCCGCGTCCGCGCGATCAGCCCGCGGGCGAGGGAATGGTTGAGCGGCGGCAGGTCGAAGCCTTCATCCCCCAGCAGATCAGCCGCCGTGCCGCCCATGCCGAAGCCAATGAAGGGGCCGAACATCGCATCATCCCCAAGCCGCAGGCGCAATTCCTGCGCCCGCCCCCCCCGGCCCGGCCGCAGGTATCGCTGCACGAGGAAGCCATCGAGGCGGCTGCCTGGCCGTTCCGCCCGCACCCGCGCCAGCATCACGGCCGCGGCCTCCCGCACCGCCGGCACACCGCCCAGCCCCAGCGCGACGCCGCCGATTTCCGTCTTGCGGGCGATATCGGCGCTGCGCAGCTTGAGCACGATCGGGAAGCCCAGCGCCTCCGCCGCCGCCACGGCACTCTCCGCATCCGCCGCGACGCGCCCCGCCACCACGGGCAGGCCATAGGCCGCAACGACGGACAGCGCCTCATCCTCCGTCAGCGAAAGCCTGCCCTCGCCGCGCACCCGGGCGAACAGCGCCGTCACGCTCGCCCGGTCCGGCTGCAAGGCGAGCACCTGGCGCCCCGGCAGTTCCGCGGCGGCCGCCCGGTTCTGCCGATCATGCAGCAGGTGCAGCGCCCCGCGCACGGCGGCTTCCGGCGTCGGGAACACCGCGAGCCCCGCCGCCGCCAGCGACGCCCTCTGGGCGCCCGCCGTATGCTGGCCGGCCCAGCACACCAGGATCGGCGCCCGCCTGGTCGCCTTCACCGCGGCCGAGAGCGCGGCCCCGATCGTCGCGGGGTCCTCGCCCGGCACCGGTGCATGCACCGCGATCACGGCATCGACCTCCCGCGATCCCGCGAGCATGGAGGCCGCCTCCGCCAAGGTTGTCCCCGCGCGCGGCCCGAGCGTGATGGGGTTGCGCCCGGACCAGCCCGTGCCGATGCCGATGCTCAGCGCCGCCAGCGCCGCCTCATCCAACTCCGCCAATCGGGCGCCGCCCAGCAGCACCGCATCGGCCGCAAGCAGGCCCAGCCCCGTCGCATTGCCGACCACTGCGATCCGGTCGCCCGGTCCGCCACCCGGCAGCAGCTTCACCCGCGCCAGCGTCTCCGCCGCCGAGAGCAGGTCGTCCAGCCCCAGCACGCGCAGCACGCCGGCGCGCCGCAGGGCCGCTTCCATCACCGCGTCGTGCAGCCCGCTGCGGTCATCCAGCATGCCGCCGGCCCGGATCGCCACCACCGGGCGCGTGCGCGCCGCGGCCTTGGCGGCGGAGATGAACATCCGGCGGTTCCGGATGCGGCGGATATCCAGCAGGATCGCCCCTGTCCCCGGGTCCCGCGCCAGCCAGTCCAGCGCATGGGCGAAGCCGAGATCGCCATTGCCACCGACGCCGATGACATGGCTGAACCCCACGCTTTCGGCTTCCGCCCAATCCAGCACTGCCCGCGCCAGCGCCGAGGATTGCGTCACGAGTGCCAGCCTGCCCTTGCGTGGCGCCAAATGGCTCAGCGTGGCGTTCAGCCCGATGCCCGGCACGGCGACGCCGAAGCTGCCCTGCCCCAGCGCCCGCACCCCGGTCCGCCGCGCAATCGCGCCGAGATCAGGCGCCTGGCCCGGTACCACCGCCGCGAAACAGCCCCGCGCGGCAAGTTTTTCCATCGCCGGCTCCAGCGCCTCCGCCGGCAGGGACAGCACGGCGAGGTCCAGCGGCTGGGGCAGCGCCTCGATCGCCGGCACGCTGTCCAGCCCGGTATGGTCGATCCCCACTGCCGAAAGCCGGCCTCGGAAGCCGCCCTCCGCGAGGTTGCGGGCCAGCAGGGCGGAGACGGGCAGCGCCGGGTCCGCCACCAGCGCGACATGGCGCGGCGTATAGATCGCGTCCTCCCGGAACCGGGCGGGCGACAGGCGCGAGGAAGGCAGGGGAAGGGTCATGGTGCAGTGCAGCATGAGCCCTTGCGGCACCCCGCCACAACCGCTGACATCGCATTCCGGCCGAGGCGATGGGACATGGTGACACCCTATCCTCTGGGGGAGGCTTGCGGTCCGAACAAAACCCGCATCCGATGATCAGGACACCGTTTGCGAACGCCGGAGACACGCACCATGCCCGCCCCCGATCCCCGATGGGACCCCGAAATGCTCGCCTTCCAGTCCCTGATGGAGGCCGAGGGCGCGAAGCTGCCGCCGATCCGCCTCGCACTGCCCCTCGACGAGGCGCGGGAGATCACGGAACGCCTGAACACCCCGCTCTGCGCCGGCGGCCCCACCATGGCCGAAACCGCCGACAAGTGGCTGACAATCAAGGGCCGTCGCCTGCAATGCCGCCTGAACCGGCCGACGGCGGAGGCCGGGCTTCCCGTGCTGGTCTATATCCACGGCGGCGGCTTTGTCTGGAACAGCATCGACACGCATGACCGCCTGATGCGCGAATACGCCGCCGGGTCCGGCTGCGCCGTGGTCGGCCCGGACTATGCGCTCTCCCCCGAAGCCCCCTTCCCCCAGGCGCTGGAGGAATGCGCGGCTGTGGTGCGCTGGATCGCCCGGCAGGGCGCGGAATGGGGGCTCGATGCCAGCCGCATCGTCCTCGGCGGCGACAGCGCCGGCGGCAACCTTGCCCTCGCGGTCGCCCTGCTGCTGCGGGAGACGGATCCGGACATCAAGCTGCGCGGCCTGCTGCTGAACTACGGTGTCTTCGACGCCGATCTCGACACCGCCAGCTACCGCGAATTCGCCGAGGGCTACTTCCTGACGCGAGAGAAGAT
>CANJXD010000398.1 GCA_947478535.1 Acetobacteraceae bacterium | reverse complement strand
GGCCGATCCGCCTGCTCGTCCCCTGGGCCGCCGGCGGCACTACCGATATCCAGATGCGCATCATCGCCGAACAGGCGGGGCGACGCCTCGGCCAGCCTATGGTTGTGGAAAACAAGGGCGGCGCCGGTGGCGTGCTCGGCGCGCAGCAGATGCTGAACGAACGCAATGACGGCTACGTCATCACCCAGATGCCGATCAGCGTGTTCCGCCATCCGCAGATGGCGGCCCGGGCGCTGTTCAACCCGCTCGAGGATTTTACCTGGATCATCCACCTCACGGGCTATCTGTTCGGCGTGGTGGTGCGGGCGGATGCGCCGTGGAACACCTTCGGGGAGTTTCTCGATCACGCGAAGGCCAATCCGGGCCAGGTCACCTACGGCACCCCGGGCGTCGGCACCTCGCTGCACATCACCATGGAACAGATCGCCGGCGCGCGCGGGATCGACTGGGTGCATGTGCCCTTCCGCGGCTTCAGCGAGAACGTGACATCGCTGCTCAGCGGCCAGACCACGGCGCTGGCCGACAGTTCCGGCTGGTCAGAAATGGTGCAGGCCGGGCGGCTCAAGCTGCTGGTGACCTGGGGGCCGGAACGCGCGAAGCGCTTCCCGCAGACGCCGACGCTGCGGGAAAGCGGCATCGATATCGTCTCCGCCTCCCCCTATGGGCTGGCGGGGCCGAAGGGGATGAACGCCGACGCCGTGCGGGTGCTGCATGACGCCTTCAAGGAGGCGCTCTACGACCCCGCGCATATGGCGGTCCTGGATCGCTTCGACATGGCGCCGATGTATATGGGGCCGGACGACTATGCCTCCTCCGCCCGGCGCAGCTACGCCGAGGAAGGGGCGATGATCCGACGGATGGGGCTGCGCCTGTAGGCTATGGCCGGGACCGCCCATCTCCGCTGCGGCGATGATCTGCGCGCGGTGCTGCCGGTGGCGGGATGGGTGGGGGAGTATTTCTGCATCGCCGACCCCGTCTGCGTCGGCGCCGTCTCGGACGAGGACCTCATCGCCTATCTCGGCCTGCGCGCCCGCGTCATCGCGCTGCATGCGAAGGTCGATCTGATGGAGGCGCGGCTGCGCCTCGGGCGGGAATACGCCGCGCTGTCGGCGCTCGATGCCTATGACCGCGTGCTGCTGTGGTTCGAGCATGATCTTTGGGACCAGGCCGCGCTGATCCGCGTGCTGTCGCTGCTGGCGGGAAGGCGGGGGCTGGAGGGCAGGCTGTTCCTGATGCCCGCCGATGGCCGCCGCCCGTTTGCCGCGCTGCCGGCCGAGGAACTCGCGGCGCTCAGCCCACGGCCTCTGACATTGCTGCAACTCGAATACGGGGCGGAAGCCTGGGCCGCCTATGCGGATGCGGACCCGACCGCTCTGGACCGCCTCTGGCGCCGGGCGAGTCCATTGCCGCACTTGGCGCCCGCGATGCGCCGGCACCTGCAGGACCTGCCCTGGCGGGCCGATGGGCTGGCGCTGTCCGAACGGCACTTGCTGCGCGCCATCGCCGCGGGCGCGGGCGATATGACCGCCGCGATGCGGGCGCAGCAGGCGGTGGACCCCGTGCACCCGCTGACGGACCTGATGGTGCTGGATCTGCACGCCCGCCTCGCCACCGCGCCGCGCCCCCTGATCGCGAAGGGCGCACCCTGGCGGCTGACCGAATTCGGGGAAGCCGTGCTGGCCGGGGAGGCGCGGCACCGCCCGCCGCCGCGCTTCGAGGGCGCGGTGGCGATCCGCCCCTCCCCACCCTGGCAGTGGGACCCACGCGCCTCCGGCGTGCATCGCGCCCCAGTCTGAGTACTGTCATCCCCCGGAGGTCGCGGCCCCGATCCTTTTCGTGATAGCGCGACGCAATGACCTCGGCCCCAACGCCTAACTGCCACGGCCTCATCGCGGGATGGCGGCTTTCAGCCGAACAGCCGCCCGTGCCCCTGTCCCCCGGGGCGGTCGATGCCTGGGTGGCGGAAGGTGCGCCCGGCACGGCCTGGCTGCATTTCGACCTGCTCGACGCGCGTGCCCGCCACTTCATCCAGGCCCTGCCCGGCCTTCCCGCCGCCGCCCGCGTCGCGCTGGTAGAGGCGGAGGAGGCGACCCGCATCGAGGCCGCGGAGGGCGCCCTGTTCGGCTGCCTGCCCGACACCCACTACGACGCCGAGGAGCATGCGGTGCCGCCCATCGGCCTGCTGCACTTCGCGCTGCTGCCGGGTTTCCTTATCACGGCGCGGCGGCATCCTCTGCGCGGCGTGCACAGCGCCCTGCACGCCCTGTCCGCGGCATCGCCGGCGGAGGCGCTGGCGGCCACGTTGCACGCTTCCCTGGTCGAATTCGGCCGGGCCATCGCGGCGCTGGCGCAGCGTCTCGCGCGCATCGAGGACGGCCTGCTGCGCCCCGGGGCGGAGCAGCCGCGGGATGCGCTGGCGGCTGTGCGCCGAGAAGCGCTGCGCCTGGCCCGCCATGTCGATCCGCTCTCCGAGGCGATGGAGGACCTCGCGGAGGCGGAAGACCCCGCCACCGGCCTGCCCTCCACCTGGGCGCCGCTGCTGCGGGAGGCGCGCCGCGCCCGTGGCGCGGCCCGCGCCCTGGCGGCGCTCAATGAGCGCGGCCGCATCGCGCAGGACCAGGCCGCCGCGCTGGCGGCGGAGGAGACGAACCGGCGCCTGCTGGTGCTGTCCGTCATCTCCGCGGCGATGCTTCCGGCCAGCCTGGTGGCCGGGATCTTCGGGATGAATGTCGGCGGCATCCCCGGCGTGCCGGTGGAAGGGCTGGAGGCTGGCTGGGGCTTCGCCATGGCGATGGGCTGCATCATCGCCTCCGTCGTCGGCGTCCTGGCGGCGCTCCGGCTCGGGCGATTGCTGTAGCCTCGGTCAGCGCAAAGCGGCGAAGAAGTCCCGCAGCAGGCCCGCCGCCTCGCTCTCCCGCACGCCGCCGATGACCTCCGGCGCGTGGTGGCAGGTGGGCTGGCCGAACAGGCGTGGGCCGTGCTCCACCGCGCCGCCCTTCGGGTCATAGGCGCCGAAGACCACGCGCTTCACCCGGAAGAAGGCAGCGGCCTGGGCGCACATGGCGCAGGGCTCCAGCGTGACGGTCAGCGTGGCCTCGGGCAGCAGCTTGTCGCCCACGGCCTGGGCGGCGGCGCGAAGCGCCAGCATCTCGGCATGGGCGGAGGGATCCCGCCGGGCCTCGACCTCGTTCCCCGCCCGGCCGAGCACCCGGCCGGCAGCGTCCGTCACCACCGCGCCGACCGGCACTTCGCCGCGCGCGGCGGCGGCGCGGGCCTCGGCCAGCGCCAACTCCATCGGGGTCTGCATGCGCGATGCTTGCCCCGGCACGCCCCCAAGGTCTAGCAAGCACCCATGAAGAAACGCCCCGTCATCGGCCTGACGCTGGATGCCGAACCGGCCGGCGGCTGGTCGAAGCTGCCCTGGTATGCGCTGCGCCGGAACTATTTCGACGCCATCGTCGCCGCCGGCGGCCTGCCCGTCGCCCTGCCGCACCACCCCGAACTGGCGCTGGACTACCTCGATGCCATCGATGGCCTGCTGGTCACCGGGGGCGCCTTCGATGTCGATCCCGCGCTCTGGGGCGGCGGCGCGCCACATCCGAAGGTGACGCTGAAGCCGGGCCGGACGGATTTCGAGATGGCGGTGACGCGCGCCGCGCTGGCGCGGGACATGCCCGTGCTCGGCATCTGTGGCGGCCAGCAGCTTCTGGCGGTCGCCTTCGGCGGCACACTCATCCAGCACATCCCGGATGAGGTGGCGGGCGCGCTGGCGCATGAACAGCCAAACCCGCGGACCGAGCCGGGACATGCGGTCCAGGTCACGCCGGGCACACTGCTATCCCGCATCGTCGCCACCGGGCGGATGGCGGTGAACAGCGCCCATCACCAGGCCGTCGCCACCCCGGGCGCCGGCGCCATCGTCAATGCCACCGCCCCCGATGGCGTGGTGGAGGGGATCGAGCATCCCGGCCACCGCTTCGCCCTCGGCGTGCAATGGCATCCCGAATATGCCGTCGATCCGCGGGACCCCGCCATCATGGCCGCCTTCGTCCAGGAGTCCGCGCGATGAACGCCGTGCCGAAGAATGAGGACGCCGCGACTGCGGCCGGTGCCGCCGAAGCGGCCGAGCGCGGCGAGCGGATCGCGAAATACCTGGCCCGTGCCGGCATTTCCTCCCGCCGCGATGCGGAAAAGCTGATCGCTGAGGGCAAGGTGAAGCGCAACGGCAAGGTGGTGGAAACGCCCGCCACCTTCATCCAGCCCGGCGACCGCGTTTCAGTCGAAGGCAAGACTGTCGCCACCGCGGAGCGGACGCGGCTGTTCCGCCACCACAAGCCCGATGGCGTGGTGACCACCCACAAGGACCCGCAGGGCCGCCCCACGGTGTTCGAGAAACTGCCCCCCGCCATCGGCCGCGTCGTCTCCATCGGGCGCCTCGACCTGACGAGCGAGGGGCTGCTGCTGCTGACGAATGACGGCGAATTGGCTCGCAAGCTGGAACTGCCGTCGAATGGCTGGCTGCGGCGCTATCGCGTCCGGGTCTATGGCACGGTGGATGAGAAGTCGCTCGCGATGCTGGCGCGTGGCCTCACCATCGATGGCGTGGCCTATGGCCCGATCGAGGCCGGGCTCGATAGCCGGCGCGGCGCCATCGCCTGGCTGACGGTCAGCCTGAAGGAAGGCAAGAACCGGGAAATCCGGCGCGTGATGCAGCATCTCGGCCTGCATGTGACGCGGCTGATCCGTACCGCCTATGGCCCCTTCCAGCTCGGCACCCTGCCCAAGGGCGCGGTGGAGGAAGTGCACCCCAAGGTGATGCGCGAACAGCTCGGCATCGGGGAAGCCCCGCAAAAGGTCCGCCGGCGCGAACAGGCCGCCGCCGAGGAAGCCGCCGCTGCCGCGCCGCCCGCACCGGTGGCCCCCGTGAAGCCCAAGCGCGTGCGGCCCGAGAACATCCCGCGCGCTCGCAATGCCGAACCGGCGAAGCCGAAGCATGCTCAGAATCGTCGCCGGTCGGCACCGCGGGCGTAGGCTCGCGGCCCCGGCCGGGGAGACGACCCGCCCGACGGCGGAACGTGTCCGCCAGGCCGCCTTCGACATGCTCTGGCACGCCCCCTGGGCGGGGCGAGAGGTGCTGGAGGACGCGCGCGTGCTGGATGCCTTCGCCGGCACCGGCGCGCTGGGGCTGGAAGCGCTGAGCCGCGGCGCTGCCCGCGTGACCTTCATCGAGCGCGACCGGGCCGCCCTGGCCGCCCTGCGCGGCAATATCGCCGCCTGCAAGGCGGAGGACGAATGCCGCGTCATCGCTGGCGACGCGCTGAAGCCCCCCCGCGCCGATGCGCCCTGCAGCCTGGTGCTGATGGACCCGCCCTATGGCCAGGATGCCGTGCCGAAGGCTCTCGCCACCCTGTCCGCTGCCGGCTGGATCGCCCCCGGCGCGCTGGTGATGGCGGAACTTGGCCGGGCGGAAGCCCTGTCCGCGCCGGGCTTCGAGGAAGTGGCGATGCGCGAACACGGCGCGGCGCGGGTGGTGTTTTTGCGGGCGAG
>CANJXD010000397.1 GCA_947478535.1 Acetobacteraceae bacterium | reverse complement strand
GTCTACGGCACCCAGCTCATCATCCGCACCATCCTGTTCGGCAACCCCGTGGCGGGCTACCCGAGCCTGATGGCCGTGGTGCTGTTCCTGGGCGGTGTGCAGTTGATGACTCTGGGCATCATCGGCGAATATCTCGGACGCATCTTCAACGAGACGAAGGGCCGCCCGCTCTATATCGTGGAACGCCACCTGCCGAGCGACGACGCGGCTCAGCGACAGGCGATGAGCTGACCGATCGGCGCGCAGCGCTGGCTTGAAGCCGGCACCAGGGGCAGCAACTCCGCCTGGGCGGCCGGCAGCACCAGCCGCAATTCGCCCTCGGCGAAGGGGGCGGCAGCGAGCGTTGCATCCTGGCAGACCGGGCGGGTCCGCCAGCGCGCGACATACATGGTGGAAGCCGGCACTGCGCGTTCCGAGGCCAGGGCGAGGGATTCGAGCAGCAGGCCGAAGGTCTCGCCGCCCGTGGCATGGTCGACGCAGGGCCAGGAGGGCAGCAGCGTCAGGCTCCGCGCTTCGGCGAAACGCTCACGCAGCGGCCCGGCCTCGATCGTCCACGCCGGACGTGCCCCGGCCCAGGCGGCGATGGCGGCGCGCAACGGGGTCGCGTCGGCGAATTGCAGCAGCCCGGCCACCAGGCACAGCGCCGGCCCGGTTCGGCCCTGGCGCGCCAGCAACACCATTGCGCCGACCAGAAGCGCATATCCCACCGGCCAGAAGAAGCGACCGGATGCGCGGAACTGCTCCAGCAACGCCGGCGCCTGGCCGAGATCGAGCACGATCTCGGCCCCAAAGCCAACGCGGTGGGAGACCGCCAGCGCCGTCAGCCCCAGCAGCACCGCCGCCAGCCCCGCATGCTTGCGGAACAGCCGCCATGCGGCGAAGGGGCGCCCGAGACAGCCCAGCGCCAGCGCCGCCAAAAGCCCCGCGCCGAGCCAGTTATAGCCCTCCCACCCGCCATGCCCCGTGGCATCCAGCTGCGGCGACCAGGGCCAGCCCGAGATCCAGGACCCCGCCGGCCAGACCGGGGAGAGCAAGTTCATGGCGAACTGCCCGTAGCCCCCGTCCCCTCTGGCGCCGAGATAGCCAAACCCGGCCATCACGCCGACCACCGCCAGCAGCGCCGCGCCCACCGCAAGCGCCGGGCCGATGAAGGCCTCGCCCCGCATCAGGCGCGTGGCCGGCACGGCGCCGAGCAGGGCCAGCGTCATTGCCGCGAGATAGGGGTGCACCAGCAGCGCCGCCACCTGCAGCGCCCCCGCCCCAAGCCATCGCGCCAGCGTCGGCTGGAACACCAGCCGCAGATAAAGGCCAAGACCGATCAGCAAAAGAAAGTGTCCGCACAGCGCCGCATGCCCGAATCGGCCGATGAAGGCGGGCATGGACACCGCCGCCAGCGCCACGCCGAGCGCCGGCAGCACCCGGAATTCCCGCGCGCTGCGCAGCGCGAACACGGCGGCGACGGGCTGCATCACCCAGGCCAGGCCATAGAAAAGGCCGACGCCGTGGAACCCTTCCGGCAGCCAGGACCGCATCGCCTTCAGGATCAGCGCCAGCAGTGGGATCGAATCGGCGAAGGCCGTGTTCAGCCCGCCATGCTGCGTATCGAGATTGGCCGCGAGCGTGGGTGGCCACCGCCAGTCATCCACGATCAGGTAGCGCTGCGCCACCATATGCTGCGCCGCATCCCCCGCCGGCCGCCACGCCATGCCGGCCTCGGGGAACAGGACATCGAGCGGAAAGACCCAGAACGCCAGGGCGAGCCCCACAAGGAGCGCGAGCGGATAGGCGATGGAGGCGGTCAGGCGTTGATCCGGGGCGGACTGGAACAGGGCTTGGTCCTCGGGCACGGCGGCCCGTGCCCTGTATCGGGCGGCCCGCCCGCCCGCAAGCGCCCGCCGAAGCAGGCAGTCAGACGAGGAAAATGGCGATCAGCGCGACCCAGAAGACCCCGGAAAACCCGAGCGCCATCATGATCCCTCGTGCAGTGTTGCCATCGGGCTGGATGACGCCGGCCGAGCGCAAGGGCCGGGACTTCACGGCCTCCTGGGGGGCGACAACGCGGAGAGCGGAACGCTGCATGGCAGAATTGTGGCACATCCGAGGCGGCGCCGCCCCTAAAAGCGCGTGAGCCAATATTTTTCCTGAAGTTCTCACCTTCCGGCGTGGCCGCCATATTCCCGCCTCAACCCCGTCGCAAACCCGCCCGTCAGCAGGGTTACCCCTTTCCATCGAAGGGCCGTTGCGACGAACCGATCCAGACCCCCTCCCAAGCGCCTCCAGCGCCGATGGGGGGGACGGAAAAGTCCGAAGCGGTCCCAATGAACGCCAGCCGCGGGCAACCCCCGCATCACGAGGACCTCCATGCCTGGCCTGGAAGCCGTCCAGACGCTCGCCCCCGAGCACGAGACGAAGCGATCCGCGCTGCCGCACCCCATGGTCTCCCACGGCGCAGCCCGCGCCACGGTGGACCAGGGTCGCGCCGGTACGGGGAGCCGCGCCGACCGCGCCCGCCGCTTCCTGAAGCGTGGGCTCGATATCCTGGGCGCCGGCGCCCTTCTGCTTGCCTGCGCGCCTGCCTTCCTGGTGATCGCCGCGCTGGTGAAGCGCGACGGTGGCCCGGTGTTCTACGCGCATGAACGCGTCGGCCGCGGTGGCCGCCTGTTCGGCTGCCTGAAGTTCCGCTCCATGGTGGCGGATGCCGACCGGCGCCTCGCGATGCTGCTGGAACGGGACCCGATCGCGCGCAGCGGGTGGGAATCGACCCGCAAGCTGAAGAACGACCCGCGCGTGACCTGGGTGGGCCGCTTCCTCCGCGCGACGTCGCTCGATGAGCTGCCGCAGATCGTCAACGTGCTGCTGGGCGATATGAGCCTGGTCGGCCCCCGCCCCGTGCAGGCGGCCGAGCTCGCCGCCTATTACGGCCCGGCGGCGCAGCACTACCTCGCGGTGCGCCCTGGCATCACCGGCCCCTGGCAGGTCAGCGGCCGCAGCGATACCTCCTACGCCCAGCGCGTCGCCCTCGATGTCGCCTATGTGACGCATCCGTCGCTGTGGAACGACATCCGCATCCTGCTCCGCACCCCGGCGGCCGTGCTGGCCCGCCGCGGCGCCTACTGAGCACTCCCGAAACTCCCCTCGCCACCTCCCCGGCCCGCGGCTAGAACCCGCGGGCCATGCATGAGGGATGTCTCGGTCCATGACGGACGCGGCTGAACAGCGCGTCTCGGGCGGCCGGCTCCTGTCCGGCACGCTCTGGAACGCGGCGGGGCGCGGCCTGCCGCTCCTCCTCGCCCTCGCCCTGACGCCGGTGCTGGTCCATCTGATGGGCCTGGATCGCTGGGGCCTTTTCACCCTGGCCCTCGCCCTCGTTGGTGTCTTCGGCGTCTTCGACCTCGGCGTCGGCGCGGCGCTGACGCGGGCACTCGCCGCCCGCATTGGCGCCGGGGAGACGGAGGGCGCGGCGGAACTCGCCGGTGCGGCGATCACGGCGCTCGCCCTGCTGAGTGCCGTCGTCGCCCTCGGCGCCTTCGCCTTCGTGCCAGCGCTGGTCACCGGGCTGCTCAACACGCCACCGGAGTTGCAGGCGGAGGCGATCACCGCTTTCCGGCTGCTCTGCGCCGCGGCACCGCTGGTGGTGGTGAATGCGGCCCTCTGGGGGACGCTGGCCGCGCATCAGCGGTTCCGGGAAGCCAACCTCGCCGCGATTCCCGTCGCCATCCTGTATTATCTCGGCCCGGCACTGGTGCTGCTGGTCTGGCAGAGCCTGGTCGGCGTCATCCTGTCCCTGCTGGCGTGCCGGCTGGCCAATACGATCAGCTACATCTGGCTCGCGCGGCGAGACCTGCCGGGGCTCGGTCCGGTCTGGCCCCGCTGGGCACTGGTCGGGCCGCTGGTGCGGATGGGGGGGTGGATGAGCGCCTCCGGCATCCTCACCCAGGCGCTGCTCTATGCCGACCGCTTCCTCGTCGGCGCGCTGCTGACGCTGACGGCGGTGGCCTTTTACGCCACCCCGCTCGACCTCGTGATGCGGATGTGGATTCTGCCCGTCGCCGTGGCGCAGGCGCTGCTGCCGGCCATGGCCGCGGGGTTCGAGACGCATCGGGAGGCGACCGCCGGCCTGCTCCGGCGCGGCGCCCTGATGATGATGCTGGGCGTGCTGCCGGCCTGCCTCGTGCTGGTCGCCGCCGGGCCGCTGGTGCTGCGGCTCTGGCTTGGGGAGGATTTCGCGACGGGCGGCGGCGATGTGCTGCGGATCCTGTCCGTCGGCATCTTCTTCTCCTGCGTCGCCTTCGCCCCCGGCGCGCTGCTGGATGCGATCGGCCGGCCGGACCTGAATGCGAAGTGGCAATTGGCGCAGGCCGCGGTCTTCCTGCCGCTCTCCGCCGCGCTGCTGGTCTGGCTCGGGATCGAGGGTGCGGCCGCCGCCTGGGCGCTACGCTGCGCCACGGATTGCGCGGGGCGACTGTTCCTCGTCACCCGTTTCTACGAACCCGCGGCCGATGCCGCGCGGCGCCTCGCTCTGCCGCTGGCGGCAGGCGGCGTCGGCCTGCTGGCGCTGCTGCTGCCGGTCGGCGCCGTCGCACTCGCGGGGCTCGGCGTTCTTGCCTTCCTGGCCTTCACCGTGGCAGCGATCACCGCGCTGACGGCTGATGAGAGAAGCAATTCGCGCGGCCTGCTGCGTCGCCCCTGGCGCATCCGCGCCGTGTTGCGCGGGGAAGCTGCATGACCATCGCCATCAATGTCCGCTTCCTCACCCAGGGGATGAGCGGGGTGCAGCGCTTCGCGCGGGAGATCACGACCGCCCTCGCCGCGCTTTCGGCCGCCGGGCAGGCGCCGAAGCTGCGCCTGATCGGCCCGCGCGGCGCCCCCGAAAGCTTCGCCGGCCTGCCCGTGGAGATCGCCGGGACCCGCGGCGGCCAGGCCTGGGAACAGCTGGAATTGCCGCGCGCGGCCGGCGCCGATTTCCTGCTCAACCTCGGCAATACGGCACCCCTGCTGCGCGGCCGGAACCAGGCGGTGGTGATCCACGATGCCGGCGTCTTCGACACGCCGGAGAGCTATTCCTTCGCCTTCCGCGCCTGGTATCGCAGCCTGCATCTCGCCCTGCCCCGCCTCGGCACGCAGGTCATCAGCGTCTCCAACTTCTCCCGCGACCGGCTCGCCCATCGCCTTGGCATCCCGGCCGCGCGCATCGGCGTGGTGGCGGAAGGTGGCGAACATGCGCTGCGCGATGCGGCGGATGACGCCGTGCTCGCGAAGCATGGCTTGGCCCGCCGCGCCTATGCGCTCGCCGTCGGCACCCGCGCCGCGCACAAGAACCTGGACGCGCTGCGGGAGGCGGTGGCGCTACTCGGTCAGCGCGGCCTCACCCTCGCGGTGGCCGGCGCGGCGGATGCCAGCGTGTTCCGCAACGCCAATGACGTCAGCGCCGCCAAGGCGCTGGGCCGCGTCACCGATGCGGAGTTACGCGCGCTGTATGAGAACGCGCTCTGCCTGATCTTTCCCTCCCGCTACGAAGGCTTCGGCCTGCCGCCGATCGAGGCGATGTGGTGCGGCT
>CANJXD010000396.1 GCA_947478535.1 Acetobacteraceae bacterium | reverse complement strand
GGATTCATGGCGAAGGTGAAGGGCATCAGGATCGCCATCGCCGATGTCGCGCCGAGCCCCGGCAGCACGCCGATCCACAATCCGATCACCGTGCCGATGGTGATCATCACCAGGTTCTCGATGGTGAAGGCCGCGACCAGGCCGACCAGCATGTTGCTCAGCATCGCACGGCGCCCACCTCAATCCTCATCATCGGCCACCTGGAACAAGCGGTCCATGATCTCGCCACGCGGCATGGGCAGGTTCAGAATCACCGGGAACAGCACAACCATCAGCGCGAGCGTTCCGAGCGTGAGGCCGATGCGTGTGCGCAGGCCGCGATAGCCCATCACGGCGGGGCCGAAGAAGGTGCAGAGCACCGAGGCCGCCCAGAAGCCCGCGACCCACATCACCAAGCCGAACAGCGGCGCTGCCGCGATGGCGGCCCAGAGCGGCGCGGCAGGCACGAAATCGGCATCCTCGACATCATCGCCGGAGGGCTTCGCCGCCGCGCCCCGCAGGATGCGCAGCAACAGCAGCAGCGCCAACGCAGCGCCGACCGCGCCGATGATGGTCGGAAACAGCCGACTGTCGCGCGGATAGCGCGAGGCCTCGCCGACCATGATGGCGAAGACGACCAGCAGCGCGGCCGTCATCACCGTATCGCCGCGGCGGAGCAGGCTGCGCACGGTCAGGCGATCAGGTCCTTGTTCTCCTGCACCATCCGCAGATGGCCGGCCACGACCTCGCGCACCTGGGCGGAGGAGAGCGGCGTGATGCTCTCGCCCGCGCGCTCCATGCGAGACAGCAGGTCCGGGTTCTGGAAGGCCCTGGTGAAGGCTTCCTCGAGCCGCGCGACCCGCGCGGCCGGGGCGCCCGGCGTGGTCATCGCGTACCACATCTGGTCGGCCGATTCGACGTTGGGGAAGCCCTGCTGGGCCAAAGTTGGAACTTCCGGCAATGCCGGCTCGGCGCGCGTCACGCCCAGGAAGTGCAGGTTGTCGCGGTTGCGTGCGCCTGATGCCGGGCCGCTGCAGGCGATGTCGATATGGCCGCCCATGACCGCCGGATAGGCGCGGCCGGAGCCCTCGAAATGCACGACATCGAAATTGATGCCGAGGCGCTTGCGCACGATCTCCACCTGCAAATGGCTGGAGCCGCTGCGCCCGATGGTGCCCATCACTACGCGCCGGCGGCGGGCCTCGGCCACGAAATCCGCGAAGGTGCGCATCGGGCTGTCCTTCTTCACGGAGAACTGCCAGCCGATGATGCTCCAGCCGAAGATCGGCACGAAGTCGAGCGCCTTGTACTCGGCGTTCCCCAGCACTTCGTCCATCACCGCGCCGGGCGAGCTTTCAGTCATGATGGTATAGGCGTCGGGCTGCGCGCGCAGCAGGCGCGTGCGCGCGATGCGCCCGCCCGCGCCGATCGCGTAGTCGAGGTTGGTTCGCACGCCGTTCTCAGCCAACTGCGGCTGCATCATCCGCGCCGTGAGGTCGAGAGAGCCGCCGGGCGCCTGGTAGATCAGCCAGTTCAGCTCGCGGCTCGGGAAGCGCGTCTGCGCCGCGGCAGGACCGCTGCCGAGAGCCGCCGCGACGCCGGCGAGCAACGCGCGTCGCTCGGCAATGATCTTGCCCATCGTGTTCTCCTTCCCGTCGCACCACATCGCGGCTCAGCCGGCCGCCGGCAGGCGCATGCCGGCGCCACGCGCCTTGGCTTTCTGATGCACGATATGTGCCATCATCACGTCCTGCGAGACGAGGCCGGTGGTGTGCACCAGAATGCGTTCATCCTCGCGCTCGCGCCCCGGCTTGGCGCCGGAGATCACGTCCTGGATCTCGCCATGCAGATGTTCGCGCGTGAACTGGCCGGCCTCGACCATCCGCTTGAACTCCCGCTGGATTATGTTGAAGGTCCAGCTGTCGATGACGACCTTGTCCATGCTTGCCCAGCCCGCGGGATCGAACTCACGCCGCGCGAGGGAGACGAAGGTGGCGCCGGGCTTCAACCATTCGGCGCGCGTCATGATTTCCGATGAGGTCGTGCCGCCCACCGCGATATCGGCGCCGCGCACGACTTCCTCGATCGTATCCTTGGCGATCACGGGAATGCCGAGCTCGGCCGACCACTTCTGGCAGAACGCCGCGCGGGTTTCCGGCCGGCGGCTGGTGCAGCGGATCTCCTTGAACTTGTAGAGCGTCAGCAGGCAGCGTAGCGCGTTGACACCCATGGTGCCGATGCCGACCAAGCCCAGCACCAGCGGCTGCGTGCGGTCGAGCGGGCCCATCCACTTCAACGGTGCAATGGCAGCCGCGGTGCTGCGGATGGCGTAGGTCCAGTGCTCGTCAACAATGCCGACCGCGTGTCCGGTACGCGGGTCCGACAGCACGACGTAGCGCGTACAGTCCAACGCACCCACAGTGTTGCGCACACCGTCATCAAAGTAATTGTAGAGCCTGACGCCGGTGATCGGCACCTCCTTGAGCAGCGCTGCCTTGACGTGCCAGTGGTTGTTGAAGCCTTCGGCGGTGTCCATCTTGAAGGCGGGCGGGTCGGACCACTGGATGCTGCCGCGCGCATGCATGCGATACACTTCCTCGCAGGCAGCCATCGCATCCTCGACGGTCAGCAGCTCGACTGTGTCGGCATGGGATACGAAGAGCACGTCGTCGGTCATGCATCTGCTCCTTCGCCGGCGCCGCGCTTCGCAGCTTGCCAAGCGAGGCGAGGATGTGATTTTTACACTCGTTCGTCAATCGCGGCGCAGCAGGGGAAGGGGATACGCGCATGCCTGATGTCGCGATGCCTGCCAGCCATGTCGGCGCGGCGCTGCGCCGCTTCGAGGATGCGCGGCTGGTCACCGGCGCCGGCCGGTTCGTGGACGATATCGCGCCGCCCGATGCGCTGCGGGCGGTGGTGCTGCGTTCGCCCCATGCGCGCGCGGCGATACGGCGGGTGGATGCACGCGCCGCGCTGGCCCTGCCGGGCGTGGTCGCCGTGCTGACCGGCGCCGAACTGCTCGCCGACGGCATCGGCGGTATCCCGTGGGAGGTGCGCCCGCCCGGCGCCGACACTGCCCTGCCGGAAGGCGATCCGCGCATCGCCCCGCCACAACCTGCCCTCGCGCAAGGCAGCGTGCGTTATGTGGGCGAGCCGGTCGCGCTCATCATCGGCGCGACCCTCGCCGCGGCAAAGGACGGCGCGGAAGCGGTGGAGGTGGAGTATGATCCGCTGCCACACGCGGTCTCGGCGCTCGCCGCGTTGGACGGAGCCGCGCCACTGCATGCAAAGTTCCCGGCGAATCTCTGCTACAGCGTCACAAAAGGCGATCCGTCTGCGGTCGAAGCAGCCTTCGCCACGGCCGCGCATGTCGTCGCGCTGGATCTCGTCAACCAGCGCCTGGTCGCCTCGCCGATCGAGCCGCGCGCCTATGTCGGCACTTATGGTAACGGGCGCTTCACGCTGACGGCGAATGCCGGCAAGCCGCACCCAATCCGCCGCACCCTGGCGCGGTTCTGCCTCGGTGTGGAGGAGAGCGCGATCCGCGTGGTCTCGCCCGACATCGGTGGCGGCTTCGGCGCGAAGAATGTCCTCTACCCCGAGGCGATCCTTGTGCTCTGGGCGGCGCGCCGGCTGGGCCGGCCGGTGCGCTGGGTGCAGGAGCGCAGCGAGGTTTTCCTGTCGGACATGCAGGGCCGCGGGCAATGGCAGCATGCCGAACTCGCCTTGGATGGCGAAGGCCATGCGCTGGCGCTGCGCGTGCGCGCCACCGCCGATCTCGGCGCCTGGCTGGCGCCGCGCGCGGTGATCCCGACCATCAGCGGGCTCAAGCTCTACTGCGGCACCTATCGCATCCCGGCGGCGACGATCGAGCTGCGCGCCGGCTTCTCAGCCACCGTGCCGACCTGCCCCTATCGCGGGGCAGGCCACCCGGAAGCGATCAACGTGATCGAACGGCTGATGGACGCCGCCGCGCGCGAGATCGGGCTGATGCCGGAGGCGATCAGGCGGCGCAACCTTGTCACCACCTGGCCGTGGCGCACGCCGCTCGGCAGTACCTATGACAGCGGCGACTACGCGGCAGCGATGGACCGCGCGCTGCTGCTGGCCAAAGCGACAGGCTTTGCCATGCGCCGCGCGCAGAGCGAGTCACGCGGCAAGCTGCGCGGCCTTGGCATCGCGAACGCCATCGAATGCTGCGGCTCGGCCTTCGAGGAAAGCGCCTGGCTGCGCGCCGACGCCGATGGCGGCGCGACGGTGCTGATCGGCACGAAAAGCAGCGGCCAGTCCCACGAGACCGCCTACGCGCAGCTCGCCGCGCAGGCGCTGGGCTTGCCGCCGGCGATGATCCGCGTGGTGCAGGGCGACACGGACGCAATCGTCAGCGGCAACGGCACCGGTGCGTGCCGGTCGCTTACCACTGGTGGCTCCGCACTGCTGCGCGCGGGGGAGGCGCTGGTGGAGGCGGGCCGCGCGGCGGCGGCCACGCAGCTGGAAGCCGCCCTGGCCGACGTGACCTATGCCGCCGGTCGCTACGTCATCGCCGGCACGGATCGCGGCATCGCGCTGGCGGCCCTCGCCGCGGCGGCGGAACGTGGCGGCGAAACGCTGACCGGCACGGCGCGTTTCCGGCCGGAGGACGGCACCTGGCCCGCCGGCTGCCATGTTGCGGAGGTCGAGGTGGACCCCGAGACGGGCGCCGTCGTGCTGCTGCGCTATGCCTTCGCGCATGATGTGGGCGTGGCGGTGAATCCGATGGTGGTGCTCGGCCAGTTGCAGGGCGGTTGCGTGCAGGGCATCGGCCAAGCGCTGATGGAGCACGCGGTGGTGGATGCCGAAACCGCGCAGCCGCTGGCCGGCAGCCTGATGGACTACGCGCTGCCGCGGGCTTCGGACGTGCCGGCGATGATCGGCGCGCTGCTCTGCACGCCGACCGCGATGAACCCGCTCGGCGCCAAGGCCGTCGGCGAAGCGGGCCCGACTGCCGCGCCGCCGGCGGTGGTGAATGCCATCCTCGACGCTCTGGCGCCGTTCGGCGTGCGGCACATCGACATGCCCGCGACGCCTGAGCGCGTATGGCGGGCGATCAGGGATTGTCGGCCGGGTCGATGACGAAGTCGAAGTGGCTGCCGGCGGGCGCGTAGATCTCGAAGATCTCGAATACCTGGTCGCTGACATTGCTCAGCGAGTGCTTCATGCCGGCAGGAATGTAGACGACATCGTCGGTGCGGATGGTGTGTTCCTTGCCCTCCACGATCAGCCGACCCTCGCCGCTGCGTACGATGTAGACGTTGTCGGCAGCGCTGTGCTTGTGGATCTTGCCGTTGGGCCCGCCCGGCACCAGGCGGTTGAGGTGGACATCGATCTTCTCCGTCCCCATCGAGCTGTTGACGAACTTGATCTGCTCACCGCGGCCCTTCTCGGACATCGGCAGGGTGGGCATCTGGCCCAGCGGCATGATTCGGAACATTTTCGAGAGTCTCCTTCAGCCGCCGAGCGCGGCAGTGATGTCGGGCAGGTTCCACAGCCGGCGCACGGCGGCCTCGCCAGCGGCGATGACAGCAGCCTCATCGCCGCCCTGCCAGCGCCCTTCCAGCACGATC
>CANJXD010000395.1 GCA_947478535.1 Acetobacteraceae bacterium | reverse complement strand
GGCGCGGGCCTCGGCCACCAGCCGTTCCAGCGCCGGCAGGTCGATGGCGCCCGGCACCAGCGTTTCCCCGACCACCAACGCCGGCGTGCCCTCGATGCCGAGGCTTTGCGCCAGCGCCAGGTTGCGGTCGATGCGCGCCTGCACGGCCGGGTCCTCCATGTCCCGCCGAAGCCGGGACCAGTCGAGTCCCGCGCGTTCGGCCTGCTGGCGCAGCACCGCCTCAGTGGGATCGCCCCGCAGCGTCATCAGCGCATCATAGAGCGGCGCATATTTCCCCTGCCGGTGCGCCGCGAGCAAAGCGCGGGAGGCCAGCACGCTGGCCGGACCGAGAATCGGCAGGTCCTTCAGCACCACCCGCACATTCGGGTCGCGCCGCAGCAGCGCATCCATCGCCGGCTGCATCTGCTTGCAGTAGCCGCAGCGGGCATCGAAGAACTCGACGATCGTCACATCGCCGCGCGGATTGCCCTTGGCGGGGTCCGTCGCATCCTGGAACAGCGCCGACGCGTTGCTGGCAATGGAAGCCCGCAGCGCCGCCGCCCGGTCCCGCCTATCCGCGTCATCCAGCCCGGACAGGGCCTCCCGCAGGATGGAGGGGTCATCGCGCTGCGCGTCCCGCAGAATGCGGAGAATTTCCGCCCGCTGGGAGGGGCTGAAGGTGGGCTCGGCCGTCGCCGGCCCACTCGCTTGCGGCACGACGGGATCGGCCGCCAGGGTCTGTGCCAGGGTCTCTGCCGGGGCCAGGGCGCCGGCCCCGACGCCGGTGGCCAGCGCCAGCGCCGCCAGCAGACCGCGCCAGCGCGGGGGGAATCGAAACATCGAAAACCTCATTGGTTCCGCCGGGGCGGCATGTTCTCGGGCAGGGCGGCGTTGCGCAGATCGGCCGCGCGCAGCCGCATCGGCCCCGGCGGCAGCGCCTGTTCCGCGCGCGTCGCCAGGGTGCTGGCGGACCGCGCATCGCCCAGCAGCATCGCTTCCTCCGCCAGCGCAAGATCGGCCAGCGGCATGTCGCCAAGCCGGCCCCGCGCCGTGGCGATCTGGCGCCAGACGAAGGCGCTCTCGCGTTCCGTCCGCAGCGCCGCGTCCAGCTCCCCGAGCGCCTGGCGCAGCTGCGCGGGCTGGCCGAGCTCGATCAGCACCCGGGCATGGCCGAGTCGGATCAGCCCTTCCTCCGGCGCCAACCGCGCCGCGGTGGCATTGGGTGCCAGCGACTCGGCCAGCCGATGGCCATCGAACAGGATCTGGCCCTTCATCTCATGCAGCCAGGCGTTGGTGGGCTGTTCCGCGATCAGCCCATCGACGATCACCACCGCTTCCGCGATCCGGCCGGACCGATACAGCGCGATGCAGCGGGCATAGCGGGCGGGGGCCGAGGTATCGCTTTCGGGGTAGCGGCGCATGGTCTGCAGGGGCTGGTCGATGAAGCCATCCAGTTTCGCCCGCACCATGGCGAAGGCCTGGTCGAACCCCGCCGGCAGCGCCGCATCCGCGAAGCGGGACCGCGCCAGGTGTTCCCGGATGAATTCCAGCCGGTCACGGGAGAGCGGGTGGGTACGGAAATACGGGTCCTGCCGCCCGACGGCGAGCAATTCCTGCTCCAGCAGCCGTTCCAGCAGCCGCTCCAACCCGCGGGAGGACCAGCCGAGCCGGTCGAGATAGGTCACCCCGGCCTGGTCGGCCGATTGTTCCTGCGCCCGGGTGAAGGCGTAGAATTCGGACATCGCCGCGGCCTGCCCGCCCAGCATCCCCGCCGCCAGCGCCCCGGATTGGCCGGAGGCCGCCGCCGCCGCGCCGCCAAGCAGCATGGCACCGATGGAGCGCAGCATCGCCGCCCGCATCTCCTCCGGCAGCCGCGCCAGGTGGCCGCCGGCGATGTGGCCGGTTTCATGCGCCAGCACGCCGGCGAGTTCCAAGGTGCTGCTGGATTGCTGGATTAGGCCGGTATGAACGAACAGCCGGTTGCCGGTGGTGACGAAGGCGTTTATGGCGCGGTTCTGGATCAGCGTGGTCCGAACCAGGGAAGGCTCCACCCCGGCCGTGCGGAACAACGGGTGCGACAGGCGCCTGATGAGGTTTTCCGTCTCGGCATCGCGGATGGTGACGATCCGGGTGGCCGCCGACTGCGCCGTGGCGGATCCAGGCACGACCAACGCGGCGAGCAGGGCGAGGACGAGCAGGATGACGACCAGCTTCGGGACGGCGACCGTTGAGGAAGCCAGGGGGCTGCGCGGCATGGATGAGAGCCTAGCGCGATCATCCATCCCGGCACACCCCATGTTGAGCACCCGAGGCGGCGCCGGCTTCGCCCTGGCGGCGCTGCTGGCCCTGGCCGCCTGCGGCGACAGCGCAACCTCATCCTCCAGGGCCCAGCCTGGGGAGTCCGGGTTCATCCGCGGCTTCATCGGCGGCGTCGCGGCCGAGGAACCCCGCGCCGCGCTGGTGGCGCGCAATGTCCTCTCCGCTGGCGGCAGCGCCGCTGATGCCGCGGTGGCCGCGAGCCTGACGCTCGCCGTCACCCTGCCCTCCCGCGCCGGGCTCGGCGGCGGTGGCGCCTGCGTCGTGTTCCACCCCGTGCGCAACCAGGCGGAGGCGATCCTGTTTCCCGCCGGCCCGCGCGAATCGGTGCCGCCGGGTTCGGACCGCCCGGCCGCCGTCCCGATGCTGGCGCGCGGGCTCTTCGCCCTGCACGCCCGCGGTGGCCGCCGCAGCTTCGAAGAATTGATCGCCCCCGCCGAACAGGCAGCCCGCCTCGGCACCGAGGTCAGTCGCGCCTTGGCGAATGACCTGGCGCCGGTCGCCGGCCCCCTGCTGGCGGACCCCGCCGCCGCCGCCATCTTCGCCGGTCCGAACGGGCAGCCCCTGCAGGCCGGCGAACGCCTCGTGCAGGGCGATCTCGGCGTGACCCTGGCCGCCATCCGCACCGGCGGGGTGGGGGATCTCCACCAGGGCGCGCTCGGCCGCCGCATCGCGGAAGCCTCGATCACTGCGGGGGGCGGGCTGACGGCCGCGGAAATCCGCGCCGGCGTGCCGCGAATCGTCGAGGCGCTGTCGCTGCGGGCGGGGAATGACGTCATCGCCTTCCTGCCGCCGCCGGCCGATGGCGGGCTCGCCGCCGCCGGCGCCTTCACGGCGCTGGCCAGCGGCGCCTCGCCGGAGGCCGCCGCCATCCGCGGCATCGCCGTCGCCCGCGCCTGGCGCGACCGGGGTGGGGACCCGATGGCGCTGATGACAGCGGAATTGCCGGCCGACCAGGGCTGGCCGAGCCTGCCCGCCTCCACCGGGCTGGTGGTGGTGGACCGGGATGGCATGGCCGTCTCCTGCGCCTTCAGCATGAACAACCTGTTCGGCACGGGCCGCGTAGCACCCGGCACCGGCGTGCTGCTTGGCGCGGCACCCGGGATCGGCCTGGTGCGCCCGGCGCTGCTCTCCGCCGCCATCGCCTACAACCCGCCGCTGCGCGCCTTCCGCGCCGCCGCCGCCGGTAGCGGCCAGCACGGCGCGCCGATGGCTGTCGCGGGACCGATGGCCGCGATGCTGCGCGGTAACGGCCTCGAGGCCGCCTTCGCCAGCGTTCCGAACCCCGGCCGCGCCCAGCTGTTCCAGTGCATGCGCTACCTGCCGGGGGACGCGAATAGCTGCCAGTTAGCTACAGACCCGCGCGGCGCCGGGCTCGCCCTCGGCGCGCAGGACTGAACCTGCCATGGCCCTCAAGATCGGGAAGGGCGCGGAGGCCCCGCCCTTCCTGGTGATGGATGTCATCGCCGCCGCCAATGCCCGCGCCGCCAGCCTGCCCCCCGGCGCGCCCGGCATCCTGCGGATGGAAGTCGGCCAGCCCGGCACCGGCGCGCCCCGTGGCGCGGCGGAAGCCGCTATACGCGCGCTCCAGGCCGGCGCGCCGATGGGCTATACGGAAGCCTTCGGCCTCGCCTCGCTCCGTGCCCGCATCGCCGGGCACTATCTTGCAAAATACGGCGTCAGCATCCCCGCCCACCGCATCGCGGTGACGGTGGGTGCTTCCGGCGGGTTCCCCCTGGCCTTCCTCGCCGCCTTCGATGCCGGGGACCGCGTGGCCATGGCCGCGCCCTTCTACCCGCCCTACGCCAATATCCTGACGGCGCTCGGCATGCGCCCCGTGCTGCTGCCCTGCGATGCCACAACGCGCTTCCAGCCGACGCTGGCGATGCTGGAAAAGCTCGACCCGCTGCCGGATGGGCTGATCATCGCCAGCCCCTGCAACCCCGCCGGCACGATGCTGTCGCCGGAGGAGCTTTCAGCCATTGCCCGCTGGTGCCACGCCAAGGGCGTGCGGCTGGTGTCCGATGAGATCTATCACGGTCTGTCCTACGGCACCGTCGCCGAGAGCACCGCCATCGCGTCCAGCCCCAGCGCCGTGGTGGTGAACAGCTTCTCCAAGTATTTTTCGATGACGGGCTGGCGCATCGGCTGGCTCGTGCTGCCGGAGGATCTGGTCCGCCCGGTCGAATGCCTGGCGCAGAACCTGTTCATCAGCGCCCCCCACATCGCCCAGATCGCCGCCGAGGCCGCCTTCGACTGCACGGAGGAGCTGGAGGCGAACAAGGCCGGCTATGCCCGCGCCCGCGCTGGCTTGCTGGAAGGCCTGCCGCTCGCGGGTCTCGACCGCATCGCCGCGGCGGATGGCGCCTTTTACCTCTGGTGCGATGTCGGGCACCTGACGAATGACAGCCTGGATTTCTGCGCCCGCATGCTGGAAGGCGCGGGGATCGCCGCCTCGGCGGGGGTGGATTTCGACCGCGACCGAGGCAGCCACTTTCTCCGCCTGAGCTATTGCGGCGTCGAATCCCAGGTCATCCAGGCGCCGGAGCGCCTGCGGGCCTGGCTCAAGCGGTAGCGCCCCCCCAGCGCCACCAGGCCTTGGGCAGCGCAGCCGCCGCCACCGCCGCTTCGGCCGGCGTCGCGAAGACTCCGAAGCAGGTGGCGCCGGACCCGCTCATCCGCGCCAGCAGGCAGCCCGGTTGCGCGTCGATCGCGGCCAGCACCTCCGCCACCGGCGGGCAAAGCCCGATCGCCGCCGCCTGCAGGTCATTGCCCAGCGGGCGCAGCCAATCCGCCAGCGCGGCCGCATCGGCCCAGCCCGCGGGATAGGTGGCTTCCTCGGAAAATCCCGGGCGGCGCGCCTTGAACACCGAAGGCGTCGCCAGCGCGGCGCGCGGATTGGCCAGCAGCAGGCCGAAGCCGGGCAAGGGCGGCACCGCGTCCAGCATCTCCCCCACCCCCCGCATCCGCGCCGGCGCACTCTCGACGCAGACCGGCACATCGGCGCCCAGCCCTGCCGCGATGCCGCGCAGCGCCGTATTGCCAAGCCGCGTGCCCCACAGCGCATCCAGCGCCCGCAAGGCCGCCGCCGCATCGGCCGAGCCACCGCCGATGCCGGAGGCGACCGGCAACCGCTTGTCGAGCGTGATCGCCCCCCACGCCTGCACGCCCGCCGCCGCCGCCAGCGCGCGCGCCGCGCGCAGCACGAGATTGTCGGGCTCGGCCGTCAGCGCCCCCGCCGAGAGCGCCCCCCCCTCTGGCCCGATCACCGAAAGTTCCAGCGCCGCAGCCGGGGCC
>CANJXD010000394.1 GCA_947478535.1 Acetobacteraceae bacterium | reverse complement strand
GGTGTCCGACGTGGTGATGCCGGGGCTGGATGGGCTGGAATTGACGGGCCGCCTGCGGGATCGCTGGCCCGGCCTGCCGGTGCTGCTTGTCTCCGGCTATGCGGAGGCCGCGCTGGGGCGGGACCTGGCGGCGGAGCGAATCCGGTTGCTGGCGAAACCCTATGGTCTGGGGGCGCTGGTGGCGGAGGTACGGGCGCTTTTGCCGGCCGGGGCGTTAAAAGTTTCCTAAATGTTCTTGTCGGGTTGGCGGTTCTGCGCCATATTCCGCCCCAGCAGGCCAGAGGTTGTGGAACGCTTGGAGTCCGGGCGTTTCATGGTTAACTCTGGTCCGGGGTGTGACCGGTGGGTGAGGATCCGGCCGGCGATTGCGCCCCCAGGTTGAGACCGGGTCCAGGGCCCGGGAGTTCGGGAGAGCGAGCCTCATGGATAAGACGAAGGCTCTGGACGCAGCGCTGAGCCAGATCGAGCGGGCCTTCGGCAAGGGCTCGATCATGCGCATGGGCAACAAGGCGGCGATGGAGGAGGTGGAGGTGATCTCCACCGGCTCGCTCGGCCTCGACCTGGCGCTGGGCATCGGTGGCGTGCCGAAGGGCCGCATCATCGAGATCTACGGCCCGGAAAGCTCGGGCAAGACGACACTCGCGCTGCATATCATCTCGGAATCCCAGCGCCGGGGCGGCACCTGCGCCTTCATCGATGCGGAACACGCGCTCGACCCCGGCTATGCGAAGAAGCTGGGCGTGGATATCGAGAACCTGCTGATCAGCCAGCCCGATGCCGGCGAGCAGGCGCTTGAGATCTGCGACACGCTGGTGCGGTCCGGCGCCGTCGATGTGGTGGTGGTGGACAGCGTCGCCGCCCTGGTGCCGCGCGCCGAGCTGGAAGGCGAGATGGGCGACAGCCATGTCGGCCTGCATGCCCGCCTGATGTCCCAGGCGCTGCGCAAGCTGACGGGCAGCGTCTCCCGCTCCAACACCCTGCTGGTCTTCCTGAACCAGATCCGCCTGAAGATCGGCGTGATGTTCGGCAACCCGGAAACCACAACGGGCGGCAATGCGCTGAAGTTCTATGCCTCCATCCGCATGGAAATCCGCCGCATCGGCGCGATCAAGGACCGGGAGACGACGACCGGCAACCAGACGCGCGTGAAGGTGGTGAAGAACAAGATGGCGCCGCCGTTCCGGCAGATCGAGTTCGACATCATGTATGGCGAAGGCATCTCCAAGGTGGGGGAACTGATCGACCTCGGCGTGAAGGCCGGCATCGTCGAGAAGTCCGGCGCCTGGTTCAGCTGCGACAGCCAGCGCATTGGCCAGGGGCGCGAAAACGCCAAGCAGTTCATGCGCGACAACCCCGCCATGGCGGACAGCGTCGAAAAGCGCATCCGCGACCAGGCGAACGGCCTGGCCAGCACCATGCTGGCCGGCGAGACGGATGAGGCCGCCGCGGCGGAATAAGGGGCTGGAACCTGGGGAAGGTCAGACTTCCCCAGGGTTCTCAGGCGGCCTTGCGCTGCGCCGCCGGCAGGATCTCCGCCAGCAGGTCTTCCAGCAGCTCCGGCAGGGCGAGCGGTGTCGCATCCCCGCCACCACGGCCGAAATGGCCCGCCGCCGCCTTGGTCGTGGTGCCGAGGCGCACCGCCAGGCGCTGCAACGCATCCTGGCATTGCGTCCGCGTCGGCAGGGCGGTGATCTGGCCTTCCACCGGCAGCAGGTCATTCGCCCCCGTCAGGGCGAGCTTCTCCGTCCCCGCCAGCTTGGTTGCCGCGATGCCATGCGCCGCGCGTTCGCCACGCGCGACGACGAAGGACCGGTGCGTCAGCCCCGGCGCGACCCAGGAAATGCGCTGGTCATAGACGCCCCCGAACCGCGCCAGCGCCTTCGCCACCACCTCCGCCATCACATTATGCATGGCGACATAGGCGCGCTTTTCCTCAGGACCCCATTTCCACTGGCTGCCCGAAATCCGGACCGCCGTGCAATCCGCCCGCCAGGGCGAGACGGCATTGCCGCGTTCCTCGAACAGGCCGGGATCGTCATAGAGCACAGCCGGCGAGGTGCCGCCGGACCAGGTGAGCATGTGCTCATAGGGCACGAGGCCCAGCGGCTCGCTGATCACGGCGCGGTGGACGACGCAGCCGGAGGAATGCACCAGCGGCGCCAGGCTGTAGAGGGCCGGATCCTCGCCGGGCTCGGCGAAGGGCAGCAGCAGCGGGTCCGCCGGCGCGGTCGGCACAAAGCCCGCGGCCAGCAGCGCGGCGTTGATGCGCTTGTGCTCGGTGGACAGGATGTAGGGCTTGGTTCTCGTGCAGGGGAGCAGCAGCAGCACGCGGCGGCTCCCCGCAGGCAGGACCGGCTGGTAGTCGCGCCCCACGAAATCTATCCAGGCTGCGATGCGCGGATGGCGCAGCGCGTCCACATTGTCCTGCGGGCAATACAGCGCGAGGCTTTCATCCAGCGCGAAGGGGGCGCGGAACTTGGCGGCGGATTCGCGCAGCCGCTGCGCGCGGTCATCGGTCGTGACCATGGTCAGGTCTCCAGCAGGCTCGGGGGGAACAGGTCTTCCGGCACCAGATCCCGGGTGAGCAGGCCTTCTTCCCGCATGTAGCGGATCAGCGTCGCGAACATGGTGCGGTTCTTGGCGAAACCCACGGACCAGAAATCCGCGCCGAGCAGCCTCTCCGTTTCCTCAAGTTGCTGGGCGAGGAAGGGCAGGCCGAAGGCGAGCGTCGCGCTGTCATGCAGGCGCAGGCGGGCCAGGCGCTGGCTTTCCGCGAAGGCGTCGAAGATGGCGCGCGGCAGGCCCGGATTGGCCTCCGCCATCGCCGACTTCACGGCCACCAGATGCATCGGCGGATAGATGCCGGAGGCGCGGAAGTAGTCGATCTCGGCCGCCATCGAATCCGCGAACAACCGGTCGACCTTGTCGGGGGCACTGAAGAAGCTGTCCGGCGCGCGGGCGGTGTAGATCGCGTCGATCTCGCCATCCGCGAGCATGTCGGAGAGGGACCGGTCCGTCACATGTTCCACCGTCACGCCCGGCGGGTAGAACTGCGGATGATCCTCCCCGGGGCGGGCTTCGTTGAGCCCGGCATTGACGTAGATCGGCGCCGCGATCGGCAGGCCGTGGAATTCGGCGAAGATGCCGCGCAGCCAGACCGCGGCGGCCATGTCCCACACCATCGTGCCGATGCGCTTGCCCGCGAGGTCGGCGGGTTTCGTCAGCCGCTTCGCCTTGTTCACGAAGACGCAGGAGAAGCGGAAATGGCGGGAGGGGAAGACGGGGATGCCGATGTAGTCCTGCCGCGGCTGGTCGAAATGCCGGAGCCAGGTGGCGATGGGAAATTCGCAGCAATCGAAGCGATGCTGCGTCATCTGCAGGTTGAACAGCGCCTGCAATGGCATGGTCGTCACATCGGCCTCGGCGCCGGCGATGGCGACGCGGCCATCGGCCAGGGCGCGCAGCCGGTCGCAATCCGACAAGCCGAGGGAAAGCCTCACGGGTGCGGTCATCGGGCGGTATTCTCCACGGCAATCTTGCTGGCGCGCGGCAAGGGCGCGCGGCCCTCCCGTTCCGCGTAGGTGACGGCGAAGGGCTCGATCTCGGCGGCGAGCGCGCGGAGCGGGGCGATGCGGGGGCGGAGAGCAGCGAGCGTATCGGCCGCGCGTGCGCCGAGCCCCTGTGCTGCCGGCGCGAGGCAGCGTCCGCCGGCCACCACCTGGCGTCCACCCACGAAAACCTCCCGCACCGCGCCGGCGATGTTGCAGGTCACAGCCTGCACCAGCGCGTCGTTCAGCGGCGTGAAGGCGCGGTGGTCGAGGTCGAGCAGCGTGAGGTCCGCGGCCCGCCCCCGCGCGATCCGCCCGGCATCGATCCCGAGGATCGCGGCACCGCCTTCGGTGGCCAGCCGCAGCGCCTCCGCCGCGCCTACCCATTCAGCGCGCGGCAGGTCGCGGATGCGGGAGAGGTTGGCGGCGAGGCGCGTCATCTCCCCCATGTCGAGGCTGTCGGCGGAATTGCACCCATCGGTGCCGATGCCCACGGGAATGCCGCGGGACAGCATCGCCCGCAGCGGCGCGACGCCGGCACCGAGGCGGAGGTTGCTCGCCGGCATATGCGCGATGCCCGCGCCGCGCCGGGCGACGAGGTCGAGCTCCGCGTCATCGAGCCAGACGCAATGCGCCAGGGTGAAGCCGGGGCGCAGCAGGCCGTGGCGGTCGATCTCGAAGACCGGGCCATGGCCCCAGAGCCGATGGGCGAGCACGGATTGCAGCCGCGATTCCGCGACATGCATATGTGTCGGCAGGCCGAATTCATCGGCCAGTGCCCGGCAGCCCCTGAGGAATTCTGGGGAACAGTGGTGCGGGATGGTCGGCGCCAGGGCGAGGCTGATGCCTGGCGGCAGGTCCGGCGCGATGGCGAAAGCGGCGCGCAGGGCCGCGAGAATCGTCGCCGCATCCGGCATCGGCGTGCTGGCAAGCGCCGCGCGGAGATAGGCGGGCAATTCGTCGAGGAAGCCGGGAAGGATCTCGAACAATCCGCGATCGGCGACCATCGGTGCGATCACGGCGCGCATCCCTGCCTCGGCATAGGCGCGGGCGGCGGCCATCAGCCCGGCCGGGGTGGGCAGGGGCAGTTCGAAGTACAAATCGTAGCAGGCGGTACAGCCGGCTTCGAGCATCTCCGTCGCACCCAGCAGCGTGGAGAGGTGGATGGTCGCGGGGTCACGCCGGCCGCCCATCCAGGGGCCGTTGGTCAGCGAGGCTTCCAGCACCCAGCGATCCGCCACGCCCTTCATCAGATTGGCGTGGCCATGGGTATGGGCGTTGACGAAGCCCGGGATGACAAGCCGTCGCCGGGCATCGAGGCGCGGCACGCCGGGGGGCGCTTCCCCTGGCGGAAGCACGGCGGCGATGCGCCCGCCCTCCACCAGCAGGTCACGCGCTGCGACGCTGCCCTCGGCGAAGACCAGCCCGCCTTCGATCAGCAACCCGGTCACGGCGGGGGCATCCCAGGCCAATTTCATCAGTTTGACCCGGCCTTCGCTATCCGTCGCCGGGCTGCGCTGGGCGGCGCCGATCAGCCCCTCGATCTCCCCGCCATCGAAATCGGCGACGGAGGAGGGCACCATGATCATCCCCCCGCCCGACAGCAGGCGGATGGTCTCGATGAACTCCGGGTAGATGGTCTGGGCGAGCGTCTGGGCGCTGACCAGCAGGCGGCGGTCGGGGACGAAGGTGCCGTGAAAATCCTCCCCGCCCAGTTCCATCGCCGTCACCAGCGCCTCGATGGCGGAGGCCTTGGCGGCGAGCAGGCCGAGGCTTTCCCGGGTTTGCGGAAAGCCGAGGATGCCGTTGGTTTCCGCCACCTTGTGCGCGATGCCCAGCAGGAAGCGCAGCTTGACCGCGAGCCGCACGATGCATTGGTAGTTCTGCATCACATGCGCCCTGGTGCCGTGCCACTGGGCCTGCATCATCGGGATGTCCCGGTGCACGAAGACGCGGTCCCACGGCACCTTCACATCGTCGAAGAACACCACCGCGTCATTCTCATCGAAGCGGGCGGAGAGCGGGTAGTCGAAGACATGCCCGGCC
>CANJXD010000393.1 GCA_947478535.1 Acetobacteraceae bacterium | reverse complement strand
GGTGATTTCGGTGGCGAGGTACAGCGCCACTTCCGGCACCAGCGGGGCGTGGGCGATGGCGGTATTGGCGCGGATGAAGGCGGCCGCGTCCTGCGTCACAGCCGGCCCGCCAGGAAGGCGAGCGCGATGGCGAAGCCGACCTCCCGGTTGGCATGGAACAGCATCGAACAGCGCGCCGGGTTGTCGATATCCAGCGTCACCACCTGGCGCGCCAGCAGCGCGGCGGGCAGCAGCAGGGCCGGCAGGAAGGGCCAGGACAGCCCCGCCTGCCAGCCCGCGGCGGCCAGCAGCGCCAGTGTCAGCGCGTAGCAGACGGCCAGGAAGGGGCCGGACCGGTCGGCGAATTTCCGCGCCGTGCTGCGGATGCCCACCAGCGCGTCATCCGCGCGGTCCTGGTGCGCATAAATCGTGTCGTAGCCGAGAATCCAGAAAAACCCCGCCGCCCACAGCAGAAGCCCCGGCGCATCCAGCCCTCCGGTGGCCGCCGCATAGCCCGTGGGGGCGGCCCAGGAGAACACGAAGCCCAGCACCGCCTGCGGCCAGTCCGTGACGCGCTTGGCCAGCGGATAGAAGGCGATGGGCACTAGCGAGGTCGCGCCGAACAGGATCGCCACCCAGGGCAATTGCACCAGCACGGCCAGCCCGATGACGCAGAGCGCGGCCAGGACCAGCAGCGCCTGCCACGGCATGACCGTGCCGGCGGCCAGCGGCCGGCCGCGCGTGCGCTCCACCTGCCGGTCCAGGTCCTGGTCCCAGAGGTCATTCACCACGCAGCCCGCCGCCCGCATGGCGAAGGCGCCGACCAGGAACAGCAAAGCGAGGCGCAAGCCCTCCGCCCATCCTGGTGCTGCCAGCGCGAAGGCCCAGAAGCCCGGCAGCAGCAGCAGCCAGGCGCCGATCGGCCGGTCGAAGCGCCCGAGCAGCGCATAGGGGCGCCATCCCTCGGGCAGCCGCGCCACCCAGCCTGTCGCCCTGATGTCGGTAAAGCCCGTCATTCCCTATACCTGTCCGTGGAGGCCCCGCATGTCCATCCCACGCCAATACCTCGATGCACCGCTCAGCGAGGGCGCGACCGTCGAGGCCGCCCCCGGCCAGGCGCATCACCTCGGCACCGTGCTCCGGCGCGGGCCGGGCGATGCGCTGCGCGTCTTCAACGAACGGGACGGGGAATTCGAGGCGCGGATCGCCACCATCCGCAAGGACAAGGCCAGCTTCACCCTCGGCCCACGCATACGCGAGGCCGTGCCGGAAGCGCCATGCCGGCTGCTGGTGGCGGTGCTGAAGCGGGACGCGATGGACTGGGTGGTGGAAAAGGCGACGGAGCTGGGCGCCACGCTGATCCAGCCGGTGGTAACGCGCCGCACCATCACGGAACGCACCAATGCCACCCGCTTGGCCGCCATCGCCCGGGGGGCGGCCGAGCAATGCGAACGCCTGTCCCTGCCCGTCGTGGCCGAAGCGGCCCCCCTGCACCGGATTCTCGATGCGTGGGACGGCGTGCCCCTGGTGGTGGCGATGGAGCGCAGCATGGCCCGGCCAATGCGGGATCTCGGCCTGCCGCCGGGCAGCCACCCCGCTTTGCTGGTCGGCCCAGAAGGAGGCTTCATGGGAGTGGAGCTTGACGACCTGCGCCGGCGCGCCTTTGTAGTGCCGGCCGCCCTCGGTCCCCGGATCCTCCGGGCCGAGACCGCGGCAGTGGCCGGGCTGGCGGCGCTACAGGCGATCGTCGGGGACTGGACATGATACCGGCCGGGGCATCCACCCCGGGACGGCGCCAGGAAGAGAAACGCTCAGCATGTCCAACCCCGGCGAGGCCGATCTCACGCCCATCACCACGACGCGCCAGCTCGCGGAATGGTTTGCCGCGGGCAGCAAGCCGCGTGATGCCTGGCGAATCGGGACGGAGCACGAAAAGTTCGGCTTTCGCCGCGATGGCCTGGCCCCCCCACCCTATGAGCCCACGGGCATCAAGGCGATGCTCGAAGGGCTGCAGGCGAAGGGCTGGGAGCCCATCATCGATGGCGGCAATGTCATCGGCCTGAAGCGCGGCATCGGCTCCGTCAGCCTGGAGCCGGGCGGGCAGTTCGAGCTTTCCGGCGGCCCGATGGCGGACCTGCACGAATCCCGCGTCGAGCTCGGCGAGCATCTGCGCGAAGTGCATGAAATCGCGGGCCCGCTCGGCCTCGGCTTCGCCCCCCTCGGCTTCCATCCGCTGGCGAAGCGGGATGACATGCCGTGGATGCCCAAGGGCCGCTACGCGATCATGCGGCGCTACATGCCGCTGGTCGGCGGCATGGGGCTCGACATGATGGTCCGCACCTGCACGGTGCAGGTGAACCTCGATTTCGGCGATGAAGCCGATATGGCGGAAAAGCTGCGCGTTTCCCTCGCCTTGCAGCCGCTGGCCACCGCCCTGTTCGCCAATTCCCCGTTCCGGGAGGGCAAGCCGAGTGGCTTCCTGACACTGCGCGGGCGGGTCTGGACGGATACAGACCCGGACCGCACCGGCATCCCCCCCGTGGCCTTCGAGCCTGGCTTCGGCTTCGAGCGTTTCGCGCAATTCGTGCTCGATGTGCCGATGTATTTCATCATGCGGGACGGAAAGTGGATCGACGCCGCCGGCGTGCCCTTCCGCGCCTTCCTCGACGGCACGGCCGAAAAGCTCAAGGGCCATCAGGCCACCATGGGCGACTGGGCGGACCATGTGACGACGGTCTTCACGGATGTCCGCCTGAAGCGGTTCCTCGAGATGCGCGGCGCGGATGCCGGCAGCCCAGCGATGCTGCAGGCCAAGCCCGCCTTCTGGACCGGGCTGCTCTATGACGACGCCGCGCAGAAGGCCGCCACCGCGCTGATCCGCGACTGGACGGTGGAGGAAATGCGGGCCCTGCGCATGGAAGTGCCGGTCCAGGCGCTGGGTGCGACCATCCGCGGCCGCCGCCTGCGCGATGTGGCGCTGGATGCCATCGCGATCGCGCGGGATGGGCTGAAGGCGCGCGGGCTGGGGGAGGAAATCTACCTCGCGCCCCTGGAGGAAATCGCCTCCAGCGGCATCACCCAGGCCGAGCGCTGGTTGCAGCGGTATGAGACAGCCTGGGGCGGCGACGTTTCCCGGATTTTCGCGGAAGCCGAGGCGTAGGGGGCACCAGGCCCCCTCCCTTCAGCCGGCGGTTTCGGCCAGGTAGGCCATCGCCGCATCGACGCCACCCGGCGCGTGCGGCACGCCTTCCAGGCGGAGCGCGATTTCAGTGGCCGCCAGCGTGCCGAGCACCATCGGCTCGTTCAGGTCGCCGAGATGGCCGATGCGGAACACCTTGCCGCCGAGGCGGCCGAGCCCACCGCCGAGGGCGACATTCATCGCCGCGGTGCGCCGCCGCACCGCTTCCGCGTCGAAGCCATCCGGCATCAGGATCGAGGTGACGCTGTCGGAAAGCCGTTCCGGCGCCAGGCTGAACAATTGCGGGCCATTATTGCCGGCCCAGTGGCGCACGCAGCGGCGCGTGGCTTCCGCCAGGCGATGATGGCGGGCGAGGACGTTGTCCAGCCCCTCCTCCTCGATCAGCCGCAGCGATTCCCGCAGGCCGTAGAACAGCGCGATCGGCACCGTGCCGATGAAGCTGCCATGCTTGCGCGTGCGCATCGTGGTCCAGCTGAAATAGTGCTTCGGCAGAGTCGCATGGCCATGCGCCGCCAGCGCCTTCTCCGACACCGCGGTGAAGCTGAACCCCACCGGCAGCATCAGCCCCTTCTGGCTGCCACCCACGGCGGCATCGACGCCCCACTCATCCATGCGGAAATCGAGCGAGCCGAGGGAGGAGATGGTATCCACCATCAGCAGCGCGGGATGGCCCGTCTCATCCAGGATGGCGCGAATACGCGGCACGTCCAGGGTCATGCCCGTCGAGGTTTCGTTGTGCACGACGCCGAGCGCCTTGATGGCATGGGCACGATCCGCGAGCAGGGCGGCGCGCAGCGCGGCGTAGTCCACGCCATGGCGCCAATCCGCGGCCAGCGTATCGACGACGATGCCGAGATCGACGGCCATCTTCGCCCAGCTGTCGGAGAAATGGCCGGTCTCGATCACCAGAATGCGGTCGCCATGCGACAGCAGGTTGGTCAGCGTCGCTTCCCAGGCCGCGTGGCCGGACCCGGTGTACATGAACAGGTGCTGCGTCGTCCGCAGCACGCGCTTCAGGCCGGCGACGCAGGCTTCATAGACCGCCATGAAATCCGGGCTGTTGAAGTCCACAGTCGCGTGGGCGACGGCCTGCATCACGCTGTCCGGGATGTTGGTCGGCCCCGGATTGGCGAAGAAGTGGCGGCCGCGTGGAGCCTTGGCCGTGGGTGTCGTCATGGGCGTTGTCCTCAAGCGGCGCGGAGCAGGCTGCCCCGCGCGCTGTTTCGTCTGTTGTCGCCGCAAACGCCGGGCGAGGGAAGCCGGTCCAGACCAGCGGCTTCAATGCTTGACCTGCGGCCGCCTTCGGCGGCCGAGGCCGCGAACGCGGCCCGCCGGCAGTCCGGCGAGCCAAGCGCGCGGAGCGTGCGCCCGGCGCTTGAGGGCACGAAAAGAATACCAACGAGTCGCTGAAAGCGGCCGGTGGTATCAGACCGCCGTGCCGCCGATGGTCAGCCCGGCCAGCTTCAGGGTCGGCTGGCCGACACCGACCGGCACGCCCTGCCCCTGCTTGCCGCAGGTGCCGATGCCGGGGTCGAGCCCCATGTCGTTGCCAACCATCGTGACCTTGGTCAGCGCATCCGGCCCATTGCCGATCAGCGTAGCACCCTTCACCGGCGCACCCAGCTTCCCATCCTCGATCAGGTAGGCTTCCGAGGCGCTGAAAACGAATTTGCCGCTGGTGATATCCACCTGCCCGCCGCCGAAATTCACGGCGTAGATGCCCCGCTTCACGCTGGCGATCACCTCCGCCGGGTCATGCGCGCCGCCGAGCATCACGGTGTTGGTCATGCGCGGCATGGGGATATGCGCATGGGATTGGCGGCGGCCATTGCCGGTCGGCGCCACGCCCATCAGCCGGGCATTCTGCCGATCCTGCAGGAAGCCGACGAGGATGCCATCCTCGATCAGCACGGTGCGGCCGGAGGGCGTGCCTTCATCATCCACCGTCAGCGATCCGCGACGATCGGGGATGGTGCCGTCATCCACCACGGTCACGCCGGGGGAGGCGATGCGGCTGCCCAGCAGGCCGGAAAAGGCGCTGGTCTTCTTGCGGTTGAAGTCGCCTTCCAGCCCGTGGCCGATGGCTTCATGCAGCAGGATGCCGGGCCAGCCCGGGCCGAGCACGACCTCCATCTCGCCGGCCGGGGCGGGGATGCTGTCGAGGTTCACGATGGCCTGGCGCAGCGCTTCCTCCACCGCCGCCTTCCACGTCCCTTCCCCCAGCACGCGGTCATAGGCGAAGCGCCCGCCAGTGCCGAAGCTGCCGGTCTCCCGCCGCCCATTCGCCTCCACCACCACGGAGACGCTGAGGCGCACGAGAGGACGAAGGTCCGCCACGCGGCGGCCATCGGGGCGCAGGATCTGCACCGCCTGCCATTCCCCGGTGATCGAGGCCATCACCTGCTTCACGCGCGGATCACGGGCGCGCGCGAAG
>CANJXD010000392.1 GCA_947478535.1 Acetobacteraceae bacterium | reverse complement strand
GTGGTTCCCGAAAGGGAACGGGGCGCCGCAAGGCGCCCCGCTCTTTAACCCCTAGCGCGTAGTGTGGAGGCCGCCGCAAACGGCCCGAAAGGTAGGTGGTATATGTTGTTGTGACTGTCCGCGACGGAGGGGGTGTAGGGCACCTCCTCCGCACCGCGACTGTCTAGCACATCAGAACGCTTTTGGAATCCCCCATCTTCTAATTTCAAACTGAACCTTGCGCTTGACACTCTTGCGCGGGGCAAATACATTTGCGTCATGAACAAGCTCCCCGCCGAACAGCGCGCCCAAATCCTGCACCTGCTCTGCGAGGGCAACAGCCTGCGGGCCGTCACGCGCATCGCGGGCGTGAGCATCAACACCGTGACCAAGCTGCTGATTGACGCTGGCCGGGCTTGCCAAGCCTTCCATGACGCGACGGTTCGCAACGTGAAGGCCAAGCGGGTGCAGTGCGATGAGATTTGGTCGTTCACCTACGCCAAGGCCAAGAATGTCGAGAACGCCAAGGCGGCGCCCGAAGGCGCTGGCGACACTTGGACGTGGACCGCCATTGATGCGGATAGCAAGCTCATCCTGTCTTGGCTCGTTGGCGGGCGTGACGCGGGATACGCCCATGAGTTCATGCAGGACGTTGCGGACCGCCTTGCTAACCGCGTCCAACTGACTACGGACGGGCTCAAGACCTACCTGGATGCAGTTGATGGCGCCTTCGGCATTGATGTGGACTACGCCCAGCTTGTGAAGGTCTATGGCGCGGACCCGAGCATTCCCAAGGGGCGCTACAGCCCCGCAGAATGCATCGGCACCAACAAGGTCGCCGTGACGGGGCGACCGGACCGGGCGCATGTCAGCACCAGCTACGTTGAGCGCCAGAACCTGACCATGCGCATGCACATGCGCCGGTTTACGCGCCTCACCAACGCCTTTTCCAAGAAGATCGAGAACCACGCATGTGCTGTGGCGCTGCACTTCGTGTTTTACAACTTCGTGCGCATCCACAAGACGCTCCGCTGCTCCCCCGCAATGGCGGCGGGCGTGTCTCAGCGTCTCTGGGAAATTTCCGATATCGTGGCGCTGGTTGAGGCGCAGGAAGCGGCAGAGGCGCCTAAGGTGCGCGGACCCTATAATAAGCGGGTCAAGATTTCAGACTGAGACACTACCGCGGCATCTCGTGATTTGCCGCGCTGCATCGATGAGGCCTACAACGAAAGGCGATTGCATGCCGCCTTGGGCTCTCTCGGCCCCGCCGAGCTCAAGCATCAACACGCCCCCCCGACGGTCAAAGCAACAGCCTGAATCCGACCACCCCCAGGGGCCCACCCCAGGCCTGGCCGTCAAACTTCTCGCCGGATGGCGACTACCTCACAGCGACGTATCGATGCAGGCATCATACCCGGGATGGTGCGTCATGGCGCCTGCCGAGATCATCGACGCCGCAAGACGGTCCAGCGCCTCTGGCGGCAGATGAGTGTTGGCCGACCAAAGGTCCAATCCGCGATATCGTGCGATCGAGCGCAGGAGATGGCGTCGGTCCATATCGACGAAGCGCGGCGCGAGTGTCGTGGCGATCGCCTTCTCGTCCGCTGCACCGAGCCAGGCGAGCGCGTCGCCCAGCCCGTGCACGACGTTCTCGAAGGCCGCATGCTTCGCGGCGATCCGAGGTGCCACGGCGTAGAGTGCGCTGTATGCGGTCGGCCCACGCGAGGCTGCGGCATACCAAACCGCAGCGCCAGCTTCCTCCAGCACCGCGGCGTGCGGTTCGAACACCATCACGGCATCAACCGTGCCAGCGCGTAGCGCAGCGGCACCCTCCGCCATGGGCATGAACGACAGTCCTGCCATCGCTGTGGGATCGACGCCGGCCAGGCGCAGGTCATGCTGCAGGCACCACCAGGGGGTCGGCACCTCCGAGGGAATGGCAACGCGCATGCCGCCGAGATCCGCCAAGCTGAAGCCAGGCCACTCACCCATGCCCAGCAGCAGGAAGGGATCGCGCATCACCGCCGCGCCGAAGCTGCGCAAGGTGCTGTTCGCATCGCGGCTGCGTTCCAGCATCGGCCGCATGGGGCCTGACCATGCCAAATCGGCGGTCCCGTCATGCAGGCGTCCTGCGGCAGCGTCGGGCGTGCCTGCCGTCTCCAGTTTCATTTCGACACCGTGCGCGGCAAAGAAGCCGCGTTCGAGCGCGACGTAGTAAGGCGCATAGAAGACCGCCCGAAACGGCTCGATGAGGATCAGCTGTTCCATGATTTCCTCTCAGCCCGGGCGAGCGCCAGTGCGCGCCAGGATGGGTATCCACTTCTCGGATTCGCCACGCAGGAACCCGCGCGCTTCGGCACTGTTGCCCGGCATCGGATCGACACCGCGTTCGGCGAAGCTGCGCTGAACGGCAGGGTCCGCCAGCACCTTCAGGATGGCCGCCGACAACGTCGCGACGATAGGCTCCGGCGTGCGCGCGGGCGCATAGAGCGCCTGGAACGAGGAGGCGCGGTAGCCCGTGATGTTCATCTCGTTCAGGGTGGGCAGGTCGGGAAAATCGCGTGCCCGAGCCATGCTCGTCACGGCAACCGCGCGTGCCTTGCCCTCTCGCACGAAGGAGCTGAGCAGTGTCGGGCTATCGATCATCATATCGACGCGACCGGCAATGAAGTCGGTGACTGCCTGGGGCGTTCCGCGATAGGTGACGACGGTGAAATCCACATTGGCCAGGCTCTTCAGCAACTCACCCGCCAGATGCGATGCGGCGCCTACGCCGGTGGTGGCAAAGGTTGCCTCGCCACGGCGGCTGCGCAGCCAGGTGAGCAGCGAGGGGACGTCGGTCACGGGCACTGATGGATGGACGCAGACCAGGAAACCCTGGTCGCCGATCAGGCCGACCGGGATGAAGTCGGTGACGCTGTCGAAGCCGGCATCAGGGTAAAGTGCGGGAATGACCGGATGCGCTGCCCCATTCAGCAGCAGCGTGTACCCGTCTGGCGCTGCGCGAGCCACGGTGCGTGCGCCAATGGTGGAACCGGCGCCCGGCTGGTTGTCGATCACAAGGGTTTGCCCGAGTTCACGCCCCAGCGGTTCGGCGATCAGCCTGGCCACGACATCGATGATGCCGCCGGCCGCGAATGGGACAACGATACGCACCGATCGCTCCGGATACCGGCTCTGCGCGCGTGCCGTCATCGATAGGAAGGGCATTGCGGCTGCGGCGGTAACCATCGAACGGCGTGTTGTCGTCATGGTGGCATCCTTCGTGCGTCGCGATAGGCATCGGATCTGGTAGGCTTCAGAGGGTCGCTTGCCACATCGGTGAGGCACCGAGCGTAGCCCTGGTGTGGACAGATTGGCAACGCGACAGCCTTGCGCCGAGACCGTTCACACCCTTTTCGCTTCGCCACAAGGCTGAAACGTGCAGCCATGAGGAGACCCTCCCAGTCGGTGCTACAGTATCCACCCCCCGCGAAAGTACCCCTTTTGATCGAACAGTATGGCTGGTCCGATGCGCTGCAACTGGCATTTGAGCCGTATGCGGGCGCTGGTTACCGTCCCGGGCGGATCATCGTCCAGCAGCGCGAAGCGAATCTGGTGGCCACCGATGTCGGTGACCTGAGCGCCAGGCTCTCGGGACGGTTGCGGCACGAGGCGCGAGAGGCGGGCCATCCGGCCGTGGGCGACTGGGTGGCTTTGTCCGCAAACGCTGCCGCAGGTACAGCCACCATCCATGCCGTCCTGCCTCGTCGTACGGCCTTCGTCCGCCGGGCGGCCGACAGCGTGCAGACACTGCAGGTCATCGCCGCGAACATCGATGTCGTCTTTGTCGTCACCTCGATGAACGGGGACCTCAATCCGCGTCGGCTTGAGCGCTTCCTCGCGGCTGCGTGGCAAAGTGGCGCGAGACCGGTGGTGGTGCTGACCAAGGCCGACCTGTGCGACCAACCCGAGGCGCAGGCTGCCGAGATAGCCACCCTGGCGGCCGGCTGTCCTGTCGTCATCGTCTCGGCGCGGGAGGGCCTTGGGCTTGGTGGATTGCTGGAACACATCGCGCCGGGGGAGACCTGTGTGCTGATCGGGTCATCGGGCGTGGGCAAGTCCACGCTGGTGAACGCCCTGCTGGGTGAGGAGCGGATGGCAACCCAGGAAATCCGCGCAGCGGATGCCCGCGGGCGTCACACCACCAGCTATCGCCAACTCGTCCTGCTGCCAGGCGGGGGGCTGATCGTCGACACGCCGGGCATTCGCGAAGTGGGGCTGATTGACGCCGATGCGGGCCTCAGCACGGTCTTCGACGATATTGAGCGCCTGGCCGAGAATTGCCGATTTCGCAACTGTGGGCACAGCACCGAACCGGGCTGCGCGGTCCGCGGCGCGCTTGACGCCGGTCTCCTCGACGCCGACCGCTGGGCGCATTTCCAGAAGCTGAGCCGGGAACTGGCGGCGGTGAACCTGGCGAAGGACCGGACGGCGCAGGAGGTCCAACGCAATCGTCTCGCCGCGCTGCAGCGGGCATATAGGTCCGCGAAGAAAGGCCTTCGAGCCCCGTCTGGCTGACGGCAAGCCGGGCTGATCGATCCGTGGGCGTCCCGGGACCCGCCGCTTCGTCCGTTGCAGCGACAGTCGAGCGGTGGCGAGGTCGGCGCTTCGATCGAGGTCTTGGCCAGCGCCAGGCAGACCTTGTGCAGGATGATGGTCAGGCTGCGGTTGGCATCGATGGTGAAGGCCCTGCCCGGATGCATTCAGGGGCGCACGTCACCAGTCCGACCTCGTCCGGCAGCGCCACGCCGGCCGGCCAATGGCCGAGCCGCATCTCCCCGGCCAGGCCGCGCTTCACCCGCTCATGCGGCGCGCCTGTCGCGTCACGGAATGAGAACGATCTTGGCGGCGGCGACGCACCCGGCATCGATATCGGCCACGGCCCGCGCGCCTTCGGCGAGGGGCCGCGTCTCCAGCCAGTCCAGCGCGCCGAAGCGGCCCTCGACGAGCAGCCGGACGACGGTGCGGAACTCCTCCGGCGTGTAGCAATAGGTGCCGGTGAAAGTGATTTCCTGCAGCGTCAGGCGCCGCACATCGAGACCCTCGGCGCCCGGCAGCAGGCCGCGCGCGTGGTAGCACTGCCCACCGCATCGAGCACCAGATCGGCGCTGGCATCCTCCGGCCCCTCGGCCGGCGCCCGGCTCAGCGCGATACCAGCGCGCATCGCCGTTTCGCGGCGCGCGGCATTGGGCTCGCTCAGCCAGACCTCGCCCGCGCCGGCCTGACGCAGCACCAGCGCCGCGGCGAGGCCGATGGCGCCGGCGCCAAGCACGACGCAGCGCGCGCCCGGTAGCGGCCGCGCCAGCAGGCGCCCGCCGTGATGCACAGCGTGACAGGCCAACGCGATGGGCTCGGCCAGCGAGGCGTGCTGCGCCGGCATGGAGAGGATTTCGCGGCGTGGGGACAAATGCGGCCCGCCTGCCTGCGCGAACCGGCAATCGAGCGGCACCCACAGGGGATTCACCGCCACGCGCTGCCCCGCCAGCGGGCCATCCAACACGCGCCCGGCAGCCTCGTGGCCGAGGATGATCGGCGTGGGTCTGCGCTGATCATGCCCGTGGATGGCATGCAGGTCGAAGCCGTATATGCCGACCGCCTCGACGC
>CANJXD010000391.1 GCA_947478535.1 Acetobacteraceae bacterium | reverse complement strand
GAGAGCAGCGTGCCGATGACCAGCGCGCCCCCGGTCGAGAGGCCGGAGACGGTGGCGAGGCCCGCGCCGATCCAGCGGGCGCCGGATTGCGCGCCGCTCAGCGCCAGCGCGCTGTCATCCATCCGGGTTTCCCACCGCGTCGCGAGCTTGCCGCGCAGGCCCATCGCCTCCACCACCTCCGCGCAGCGCATCGCATCGGCGACGAGGCCGGTGGTCGCGGCATGGGCGTCATTCGAGGTCAGCAAGGCGCGGCGCGTCACCCGCTCCCCCACCAGGCTGAGGATGGCGGCGATGGTGCAGCAGGCCAGCGCCCAGGCGGCGAAGGCCCAGTGGAACCACGCCAGCAGCAGGACCAGCAGGGGCGACAGAACGGCATCCACCGCCGCCGTCAGCACCGGCCCCGTCAGGTTCCGGCGCAACTCCTCCACATCGCGCAGCGCCTGCGCGGCGGCGATATCGGACCGCCCCGGCTGCTGCGCCGCCGCCATCACCAGCGGCGCGGCCATCCGCCGTGCCATGCGATGGGAGACGGCGAGCAGGCCGACCTCCCGCAACTGATCCAGCCCGACATTCATCGCCAGCACGATCAGCAGCAGGACCGCGAGGCCCGCCAGGGTCCAGGGATTGCCGGTGGGCAGCACCAACTGCCAGATCGTCATCTTCGTGACGGTGACGGCGAAGCCCATCAGCAGCAGGGCGACGCCGAGGATGAGGGTGAAGCGCGCGGCTGCGGACAATTCGCCGCGCGCCATCGCCATCACCTGATGCGGCTCGGTCGGCGCCTCCTCGGCGTTGGGGGGAAGGGCATGGGCGCGGAAAGGCTCAGGCCGCGGCGCATCGATCTCGCTGTCGCCGGCCGGGAGGAGGCTGCCCCTGCGTGCCACCGCGGCCTACAGTGCCAGGGCGAGGGCGAAGGCGGCCAGCGCGCTGAAGGTCGTCACGCCCAGCAACGCGATCAACACTACCTGCCAGGTATCCATCCCGCCACGCCCTTCGCGGGACGGCGCGGGCGCTGCCGCCTGCAAGGACGCCAGCCGCTCATCGAGCCGCGCGACCCAGGCTTCGAGCACCGCCAGGCGCTGTTCGCCATCGCCCAGGGCGAGGCTGGCCTCGGCCGCCGCCGTGGCGTGGTTGGGCACCTGCACTTCCATCGGCGGGCGAGCGGCGAGTTCGGCGATCCGCCCCTCCAGCGCCCGCTGCCCGGCGACCAGCTGTTCGATCGCCTTCATCACCTGCGGGCTGGGGCCGGCCGGGCGGGCTTCCTGCGGCGCGCCACGGCGGAACAGCGGCAGCGGTGCCTCCCCGCCTTCCATCCCGCGGCCGATCACGGACAGGTCCGCCCGGCGTTCGGCCCAGGCCGGCTTCAGCAGGAAGCGGAAGCCGTGGAAGGCATCGCCGATGCCGGCGCGCACCAGGTCCGTGCGGTGACGATCGGCGACGCTGGTGGCCACCGTCTCCCCCTCCAGCCGCAATTCGACGACGACGCGTTCCCCGCCATGGGCGGGCTCGAAGGCCCAGCCATCGATCTGGTTGCCGGTGACGCCATCGACGAAGCCGCGGATATCCGGCGCGGTGCGGGTTTCAGCCTGCCCTGACACGCGCGCGCCCTTCAGGCTTTGCCTCGGCCTTCGGGACCGGCGCCGCACCGCTTTCCGGCGCCGCATCCTGGTCGAGCAGGCGGCGATACAGCGCCAGGTGTTCATCCGCCGCATGACCGAGCCAATTCGGGGGCTGAATGCCGGCTACCAGCCGGTCCCAGAGCCCAGGCTCCTCCGCCGCGCGACGCATCACCGTGGCCAGTCCCGCGGCGTCACCGATCGGGAAATGCAGCCCATCCACGCCATCCCGCACTGCTTCCGCCATGCCGCCGGCATTGCCGCAGATCACCGGCCGGCCGTGGCGGAAGGCCTCCATGGCGACCAGGGGCGCATTTTCCCACCAGATCGACGGCATCACCACCCAATCCGAGGCGGCGATCCGCGCCGCCAGTTCATGCCCGGCATAAAGCCCGTGGTGCCGGGCATCCGGTGCGCCTTCCAGCGCCGCATTGAATTCCGTGAGGAACTCGTCGGGCTGCCAGGCGGTGCCGCCATGCAGGGCGAGTTCATGCGCCACACCCTGCCGGCTGAGCCGGGCAGAGGCACCAATGGCGACCGTGGCACCCTTGAAGCGGTTGATGTGGCCGAAGAAGCCGAAACGGTCCCGCCGCCCATGCGGCGCGGGGCGATGCGGAGCGGGCGGACCCTCGGCGATGCCGTTGCGCAGCACCTCGATCCGGCTGGCATCCCAGCCCGCGGCGACGAAGCGTTCCTTCAGGAAATGAGAGGGCGAAAGGATCAGGTCCACGCCCGCGAAGGCGCCGCGCACCGCCAATTCCCGCAACACCAGCTCCGTGCCGCCACGGCCGGGGAAGCAGCGCCGGCAGGCATCCGGCGCGGGGCCGGAACAGAGCCGCCCATCGACCGTCAGCAACTGGCCTTCCTGCGGGCAGAGCGCGAAGAAATCATGCAGCGTGACGATGATCTTGGCCCGTGGCGCGACCCGGCGCACCAAATCCAGCGTTTCCAGGCCGAAATACAGCAGGTGGTGGAAATGGATCACGTCGGGGTCATAGCCCGCGACGAAGGGGGCCAGTTCCTGCATGCCCCAGGTATCGAGTTGCGCCAGATGGAAGCGGTCGAAATGACTGAGCCAGACCAGCATCTCATCGGAGTGGCGGCCGGCGGCCTGGAACAGCGTGCCGGGGCGGCGTTCCCGGTGCTGCGCCGTCACGGCGCCGAGGAACAGACCTTCCACGCCATGGCGGTCCCGCAGCTCCCGGAACAGGCCGCGCGCCACAACCTCCGTCCCACCGGGCTGAAGGTCTGGATGGTTATGGCAGAAGACGAGGAGGCGCATGGCTCTGAACGCTAGCACCTTCGGCAATGGAATGGACGAGGGGATGGACAGGCTGGCACTTGCGATGCCCCAAAAAGCTTACTTCGGGAAGAGGATAACTCGCATAGGGGATCATGGGCCGGATTTCTGAACGGTGTGTCGCCGGCATCGCGGTCAGGCCGCGGCGTGGGTTTCCCCCATGCGGGGGAAGCGTTCCATCAGTGCCTCGATCGCCGCGTCCCAGCGGCGATGATGCAGGCGGCGGTTGTAGGCCGCCGCGACGGTACCGGAATAGCCGCCATGCTGGGCGATGGATTGGCGCTCAAAATGGAACAGCTCCGCCGCCGGTTCGTAGAAGATGCTGTGCCCGGCCTGGCGCAGCCGTAGGCAGAGGTCGCTGTCCTCATAGTCGCCGACGATGTAGTCGGCCGAAAACCCGCCAACCTCGTCCCAGGCCGAACGGCGCAGCAGCATCGCCGCGCCGGTCACGCCCGGCACCGCGCGGGGACGGCAGGCCTCGGGGTAATGGCGCGGGAAGCCTTTGAAATAGTGGCAATTGAACCAGTCATTCCCCGGGCCGCGGGCGAAATAAAGCCCGGCATGCTGCAGGGATCCGTCATCGAACATCAGCTTCGGCCCGACGCAGCCGATGCCCGTGTCGCTCTCCAGCCGCGCCATCAGGGGGGCGAGCCAGCCCGGCCGATCCGGCACCACATCCGAATTCAGCATCAGCAGCACCGGCGCGCCGGCGATGGTGGCGCCGCTGTTGCAGGCTGTGGCGTAGCCGGCATTGCGCCCATGCATCACGAGCGTGACCGGCATATCCGCCAGCCCGCACACGCCGCGCAGCAGATGCTCCGCCTCGCCGCGCTGTTCGGGGCTGTCCAGCACATAGATCAGCTCCGCCCGCCGCAGCGCCGGGTCCCGCGCGAAGGCGGCGATCTGGTGGCGGACGAAGCGCAGGTTCCGATATAGCGGAATGACGAGCGAAACGGTGGGCGAGAGCGGCCTGTCGCCGATCTGCACCACCTCCTGCCCCACCGGTTCCGCCGAGGCGACTCGGTGCAGCCGGGCGGCGGCGGGGGCGAGGCAATGGTCGAGGATGGCCGGGCCGACATCGATCGCATTGACGCTGCGCAGCACCGCTTCCCGCGCCTGGGCGGGCGGGATCAGGGCGGGGCCCGCCACCAATTCGATCGCCTCGCCCGAGCCGAGGGCGAGTTCAACCCGCCACTGCGCCACCGGGCCGGGCCCGGCATCCGGGATATGGGCGACGAAGCCGGGGCGGGAATCGGGCGCGCCAAATGGCGCCTGTTCGAAACGCTTCACGATATCCGTGCGGCTGATGCGGTAGAGCAGCTCGGCGGGCACGGGGACGGCACCGAAGGGCCCCCGCAGCGTCAGGCCGCGGGTGAGTTTCAGCGGATCATGCAGCCAACCCATCAGAAAGACGCCGCCGGCCTGGTCGGACAGCGCGCGGTCGATGGCGCCGGCCACCGCATTGGCGGTTTCCGTCGCGGCGCGGGGCGGGGCGAGGGCAAGCACCTGGGCATCCCGGATCGCGTCCCGGCACCAGGGTTCCTGGACGTGCCGGCGGAGCGAGAGGAAGGCCTGGCGCAGCAGGCTACGCTGGGCGCCACCCGTCTGGCGGGCGAGTTCCACGAGGCTCGGCGGGTGGGGCAGGCCCGCCGGGAATTGCAGCGGCACGCCATCAGGGCGCAGCAACAGCCCGCCGCTGGGCAAGGCGGGCAGGGGGGCAAGGCCATTGTCGGGGTCCGGCACACGGGCCAGGCCCTGCGCCGTCACCAGCCAGCCGCCACTCTCCATTCGCCAGAGCTGGCGGCCGAGCGAGAGGCCGACCACCGGGCGCTGGCCTTCCGCAGCCGGATGGGCGAGCGGGGCGACGAGCGCCAGCAGGTCTCGTGCCACGCTGGCCTCGGCGGCGGCACGGAGCGGCCCGGCGACCTTGCCGGCGAGCAGCCAGAGCAGGCGCGGCGCGGCGGCGGCGCGTTCGCGCAGCGCGGACAGCGGGGCAGCAGGCCCCAGGGCGTGCCAGGCACCGCCAGCTATGCGGCAGGACAGGCGCTCCGGGGCCAGGGCGCGGAACAGCAGCAACGTGCCGGCGCCGGCCCCTTCGGGGAGCGGCACCTGGGAGAGCGGGCGGAAGGGCGCGTCTTCGCCGTGGCGGAATTCGACGCTGCGGGGATCCCCGGCCGACGCCGCCAGCAGGAAGGCCACCGCATCCTCGCCGATCCGGATCCACCAGGTGGCAACGGGGGTGTGCGACGCGGAAAGGCCGGCTGCTTGCGCAGCCGGCCCTTTCGTATCGTCCGTCATATCCGGCTGGTCCACCCTGGGTGGAAACTCGGCCTCAGACCACCGAGACGATGGTGTTGATATTCGTCGCCAGATCGCCGGCGGTGATGCCCTGCAGCGTGGTCGTATCGGCACCGAGGGTGATGACCGCGTTGCCGAAGGCGTCGCTGGAGATCATGCCGAGCAGGTCCACGGCGCCGGCCACGGGCAGGCCGTTGATGCCGGTCGCGATCTGCAGCGTGTCCGTGCCGATCTCGAAGCCGAGGATCAGGTCATGCCCGAAGCCGTTGTCGAATTCGAAGGTGTCGTCGCCGGTGCCACCTTCCATGGTGTCCGCGCCGCTGCCACCGATCAGCAGGTCATCGCCGGTTTCGCCATACAGACGATCCAGGCCGCTGCCGCCATCGATGGTGTCAGCGGCCGAACCGCCGT
>CANJXD010000390.1 GCA_947478535.1 Acetobacteraceae bacterium | reverse complement strand
CTGGCCGGCATCGTCGAACAGCCGCTCACCCTCATCGCGGGAGAACGCCGGCGCGGTGGGGTCTATGCAGAGCACGAGCTTGTCCCCGCTGGCATCCTGCGGCACCAGCAGGAAGGGAAAGCGGCGGAGATGGGCGGGAACATAGCGCCCGGCGAGCCATTCCCCCGCGGGGCCGATGGCGGGGCCCGGCGTGCCGTCCATCAGGCTCATCAGCAGCACCGGCAGGTGCGGCGCCTGGTCGGCGAAGACCACGGGCAGGTGGCGGCCGAGCAGGGCGATTTCCTCCACGGCGACGGGCAGTGCGGCCAGGGTACGGGCCGCGGCGTAGCCCGTGGGCCGGAGGCGCAGCGCCCCATGGGCGGCCGGGGTCGCGACTTCCAGCCGGCTGTAGAGCGGCGGCAGGCGGGGGACGGCGGGTGCGGAATCGGACATGAGCTTCCTGACCTTGTATCGAGCCTTGGCCGGGCTGGGGCGGCGTTGGCATCACCCTGCCGGTCCCGCGCCGGGCAGGCAAGCCACGCCCAGCGACGGCCCAACGGACGGCCCAACCGCCGCGCGGGTGGCGGGAATACAATCAGGAAAGGCCCACAACCCTGGGGATCAGGAAAAATAGTCTTGCCTGCGGCGGAAAGGTTAACAACACTTACGGTTGAGTTTCTGATATCGCTGCGCGCATCGCGAGACGCTGCGCGCTTTCCGCCGAGATCGGAGGGAAGCAGCGTTCCGTGCGGTGCGACAAGCAAGCCAAGGGTGGGATAGTGGTCATGAGGGTTGCGCTTGGCATGGCTGTGGCGACCACCCTGCACGCCCTGGTCCTGGCGCCCCTTTTCCTGGCGCCGACGGTGCAGGCGCAGGTTGCGCCACCGGTGCTGACTCCGGAACGCATCGAGCAACTGGCGCCAGCGCCCTCCCCCCGCCTCGCGCCGTCGCTGCGACCGGCGGTGCCGGAACCCGTCACCGGGCCGGGCGCGCAGGCGCGGGTGCGGATCGGGCGCGTGCGGGTCACCGGCAATCTCAGCCTGACGGAGGCCGAGATTCTCCGGGTTGTCGGCCCGCTCGCCGGCCAGGAGGTGCCGCTGGCGGCAATCGAGGATGCGCGGATCGCGGTCATCAGCGCCTATGGGCAGGCGGGGTATCCCTTCGTCACCGCCTCGGCTGGCCTGGCGCCGGGGGAAGCGGGGGCGGAGCTGACGCTGTCCATCGTCGAGGGGCGCATCGCCGCGGTGCGGCTCGACAGCGATATCGGCCCGGCAGGCACGCGGGTGCTGCGCTTCCTGCAGCCGCTGACCACCTCCGGCACCGTGACGAACGCTGCGCTGGAACGCGCGCTGCTGCTCGCCGGCGATGTGCCGGGCGTGACCATCCGCAGCGTGCTGCGGCCCTTGCAGGGCGGCGAGGCCGGGGCGCTGGAACTGGTGGCGCAGGTCACCCGCCGGGCGTTCAGCGGCTATTTCTCCGCCGATAATCGCGGCTACCGGCTGACCGGGCCGGTTCAGGGCCTGCTGACGGTGGGCGCCAATTCCTTCACTGAATATGGCGAGCGGATCGAGGCGACGCTGTTCCAGACGCAGGATTGGGAACAGAGCCTGGGGCAGGTCTCGGCGGAGGCTTTCGTCGGCGATAGCGGGCTGCGGCTGCGCGGCTATGTGGGCGTTGGCCGGTCCCGCCCAGGGTCCTTCCTGGCGCAGATCGGCTATACCGGGAACACCCAGTTGGCCGGCGTGGCCGCCACGTATCCCATTGTGCGGACCAGGCCCTTCAACCTGTTCGCCGCCGCGCAGTTCGACATGCTGAACAGCGAAGTGCTGGTCGGCGATCCCGCGACGCGGCAGAGCCTGGACGAAGTGCGCGCCGTGCGGCTCGGTCTGGAAGCGAGCACGCTGGACGGGCTGCTGAGCTTCGCGCCCGGCGCCGCGACCACGACGATGACGGTGCGCCTGCACCAGGGGGTCGGCTGGTTCGGTGGGTCCAACACCCAGTCCCCCCTGCCCGCGCGGGTCAGCAGCGATTTCACCTTCGCCAAGATCAGCGCGGAGCTGAGCCGGACTCAGCCGATGGTGCGGCTGGCGGACCAGACGGTGCTGAGCCTGTTCGGCCAGGTGGCGGGCCAGCGCAGCGACGATGTGCTGCCGACCTCGGAGAAATTCCTGTTTGGCGGTAACCGCCTCGGCCGCGGCTTCTATGCCGGGCAGGTGACCGGCGACACGGCCTTCGGCGCGACGATGGAATTGCAACTCGATGCCGTGCTGCCGCCGGTGACGCTGCCCTTTGGCGAGACACCGACGGAGCTGACACCCAGCGCGCAATTCTATCTGTTCCGGGATTTCGGGCGGACCTGGGAAAACCTAGCCTCCGACACTGGACGCACGGTGGAAAGCTGGGGCGGCGGGGTGCGCTTGTTCCTCACCGACCAGGTGCAATTGGATATCGAAGGCGTGCGGCGCATCACCCGTCGCGTCGATGCCGCAGGGTCCAGCGTTCCGCCGCTGGCCGATACCGCCGGCTTCTTCCGCCTGCTGACCCGTTTCTGAGGTCCCGCATCATGGCCCGTCGGCGCTCCGCGAAGCTTTTCTCCATCTCCGGCGCAGTCCCGCGCCTGTCGGCTACCCCGCTGCGGCGCGGGTTGCTGTCCACCAGCGCATTGCTGCCCATCGGGCTGCTCGCGGCCCTGCCGGCCGCGGCGCAGGCGCCGAACGCGCAGCCGCAGGGCGGCACGGTGGCGGCTGGCAGTGCTGCGATCAGCCAATCCGCGACGGTCACGCGTATCGACCAGACCACCAACCGCGCGGTGGTGGATTGGCAGCGCTTCGATGTCGGCCGCAACCAGGCCGTGCAGTTCAACCAGCCCAATGGCGGGTCCTGGACGCTGAACCGCGTCAACAGCGCGGACCCCTCGCTCATCGCGGGCAGCATCACGGCGAATGGCGGCATTGCCATCGTCAACCGCTCCGGCGTCGTCTTCGGACAGGGTGCGCAGGTCAATGTCGGCAGCCTGATCGCCAGCGCGGCGGGCATCACGACGCAGAACTTCATGAATGGGCGGATGGTCTTCGACCAGGCCGCCAACCCCGGCGCGCGGGTGGAAAACCACGGCAGCATCACGGTGGCGGATCGCGGGCTCGCGGCACTCGTCGCGCCGGGCGTCGCCAATCGCGGGGTGATCCGCGCCCGGCTGGGCCGCGTGGCGCTGGCGGGGGCGGAGACCTTCGCGCTCGACCTGAATGGCGATGGGCTCGTCTCGCTGGATGTCACGGGATCGGTACGCCAGGGCCAGGGCGGCGGCGTCGCGCTGGTGACGAATAGCGGCACGATCGACGCGCAGGGCGGCTCCGTGCTGCTCACCGCCGATGCGGCGCGCGGCGTGGTCGATACGCTGATCCGCAACACCGGCACCATCAACGCCGATGCGGCTTCGGGTGCGCGGGCGGGGACGGTGGCGATCCGCGGTGGCGCGGGCGGCAATGTGGAGGTGGCGGGCACGGTATCCGCGCGCGGCACGGGCCAGGGCGTGCGCGGCGGCGATATCGCCATCACCAGCCAGGGCGGCGCGGTGACGGTGGCGCGGGGCGCGCGCATCGATGCCTCCGGCATGGGCGGTGGCGGCACGGCGCGGATCGGCGATGCGGCGACGACCAGCGTCACCATCGCGGGCACGGTTGCGGCGGTCGGGACGGGTGCGGGCGTGCGCGGCGGCCTCGTCGCGGTGCAGGCCAAGGCCGATGTGCTGGTGGCCGGCGGCGCCAAGCTCGATGCCAGCGGCACGGCGGGCGGCGGCACGGTGCTGGTGGGCACCACCGGCACCGGTGCGCAGCAGACCATGGCGAGCCGCACGAAGGTCGAGACCGGTGCCGAGATCACCGCCGATGCCACCGTGGCCGGCGATGGCGGCCTGATCGCCATCAACAGCACCGAAGCGACCTCCATGCGCGGCGCCCTCAGCGCCCGCGGTGGTGCCGAGGGTGGCAATGGCGGCTTCGTCGAGATCTCCGGCCAGGGCGCACTGGATTTCGCCTGGAGTGTCGATGTCAGGGCACCTGCCGGCGCCAACGGCACGCTGTTCATCGACCCCACGAACATCACGATCAGCAATGCCGGCGGCGACGCCTTGGCCAGCCCGACGCTCGCCGCCGATGGTGGCGCAGCCTACGGCATCACGCCGGCCGATATCGCGGCCTTCGCGGGGACGGTGCGGCTTGAGGCCAGCAATACCATCACCGTCAGCGATGCCATCACCAAGGCGAATGGCGGGCTGACGCTCGTCTCCGGCACCAGCATCGTGGTCAATGCCGATATCACGCTGTCCGGTGCCGGCAATGACCTCACCCTGACGAGCGCGACCATCAACCAGATCGCGGGTTCGACCATGACGGTCGGCGATGGTCAGGTGATCTCGCTGCGGGCGAATACCCTCACCCTCGGTGGGTCGGTGGATGCCGGCGCGACCGGCACGGTGGAACTCGGCCCGCGCACCGCCGCCGCCGCCTTCGCGAACGTGATGCCGGGCGGGACTCTCACGGCCGGCACGCTATTCATCGGCACGACCAGCCTCGGCGACCGCGTCAATTGGGGCCAGTCGGTGCTGGCGCGGGGTGTGGTGACTGCGGGCGCTGTGACCATCAGCACCGCCATCAACCTGCCGGACACGATCATCCGTGTGCTGGGGACCGGAAGCATCGCGGTTGATGCGGCGATGACCGGCAACACCATCAGGCTCCACGCGCCGAGCGCCGGAATCACGCAGTCCGCCGCCATCACCGCGCAGTCGCTGGCGGTCATCGCGAATAATGCGGTGACGTTGGACAACGCCGGCAATAATGTCGGCACCATCGCCGGGCTCTCTGGCGGCAATTTCAGCTATCGCGACGCGGATGGCCTGACCGTCGGCACCGTGCTGGACCAGGTCGGCATCACCGGCGCTGCCGCCGGGAGCAACGTGACCCTGCGGGCCGGCGGCACGCTGTCGATCGAGGCCGCGGTCGCGGCGGGCAATACGGCCACCCTCTCCCTCACCGCCACGGCCGGCAACATCACGCAGACCGCCGAGATTTCCGGGCAATCGCTGGCCGCGCTGGCGAACAGCGTGGCCGGGCAGTCGGTGACGCTGGAGAACAGCGCCAACGCCTTCACCACCATCGCCGGGCGCTCGCAAGGCAGTTTCAGCTACCGCGATACGAATGGCGTCACGGTCGGCACGGTCGGCGCCACGGCCGGCATCGCCGCCACCGAGGCGGCCAGCGGCATCACCCTCCAGGCTGGCGGCGCCCTGGCGATCAACGCGGCGGTGACGGCGGGCAGCACTGGCGCCGTGTCCCTCACCGCCACCGCCGGCAATATCACCCAGACCGCCGCCATCAGCGGTGGCTCGCTGCTGGCGGTGGCGAATACCGTTGCTGGCCAGTCGGTGACGCTCGACAATAGTGGCAACGCGGTCAGCACAGTGGCCGGGCGTTCGCAGGGCGGCTTCAGCTACCGCGACACGGATGGCGTCACCGTGGGCACGGTGGGCGCCACCGCGGGCATCGTGGCCACCGAGGCCGCGAGCAACATCACCCTGCTGGCCGCTGGCACGCTGGCGATCGACGCCGCCGTGACGGCGGGCGCCACGGGGACCGTCTCCCTCACCACCACG
>CANJXD010000389.1 GCA_947478535.1 Acetobacteraceae bacterium | reverse complement strand
GGATGAAGTGCACGTTGCGCGCCTGCGCCGCAGCCGCATCTTGCGCCGCGAACTTCAGGCACGGCGCGGCCAGGTCGATCCCGACGACCTGCGTCTCCTCAAGTTGCTCCCAAAACGGGCGGGTACTCTTGCCGAAGCCGCAGGCCATATCCAGCAGGCGCTTCGGCCGCTTCTTGCCGAGTACGATATCAGTGAAACGATGATGCAGGTCCTTGTCCTTCGACAGCAGTGGCGTCGTAGAACGCGCGCCACGCTCATAGACTGCACCTGCGATCTCGTCCGACCACACGCCGCCCGGATGCTGGTGCACGTCGACAGAGCTGTAGTATTTTGGCTGGGCGAAATTCGGCTCCAACTCCAGCACGCCTTTTGGGAGTGGCGCGTTAAGATGTGCTTCGATACGCTCACGCTCCGTCCCATGAACCGGAACCAGGCCCAGCCGTCCGGAATACTTGAAGCGTTGCAGGTGGCGTTCCATCCAGCCGAAGATCTGTGCATCCGGCTCGTCACGCAGCAGTGCCGCTACGCGCTCCGGCCCGGGCGGCTGCTGCGTCGGCGTGACGCTGAGCTTCTGCTCATAGCGCGCCTTGAGCGCGCGAAACATCGGACCAGTCCAATAGAGTTTGGCGCCGAGTACAAAGCGTTGAAACGCGTCAAATTCAGGATCGGAGATCATGCTGCATCCTTTCTCAGACAGCGCCTTTGGACATTTGGCGGCCGAGCAGATTTTCGAACAGTCCGGCGGTGAAGGCATCGCGGTCGCGGGCGAGCGCGGCATTCTGCTCCGCCGTTGGCTTGAAACCGCGCAGCGCCTGTTCGCTGGTGATGTTCGCTTCTCCCAGCGCCCATTCCAGCCGCTGCTGACGCTCGCGCAGCACCCAGACCTCAGCGGAAACGGCGGTCAGCATCGCCAGCACGCGGTCCAGGACGGGATCCTGGAAGAAGGTCTGCTCTGGGCGACTTGATATGTCACTCATGGTTGCATCTCCGTACGGTCTGGCAGCCCGTCCCGCTCCACCGTGAGGCCGCCCCCCCAAATGGCATGCAGGTCGATCATGTTGAGGTCGTCGGCCGCCGCATCCTGACGCACCAGGATGGCAAAGGCCGCACCCGCCGATATGGGGAAGGGCGTCCAATGCCAGGTCCCGGGTTTCAGATTGATGCCGCGGGTGCCGTTAATTAGGAAGGCGCGCGCATCTTCGACCCTGGGCGCCGTTGGTGAGTCGAAGGGGTCGTTGGGAGGCGCCACCACGATCATCGACTGTCCGCCGAGAGGCAGGAAGGATTGCGTGCCCTTGAGATGGCGCTCGAACCAATCGACCTGCCAGGGCCGTTCGCGCGGGATCATGAAGCCAAACTTCATCGGCTCCTGAGAGATCGCGCCGACGGGGGCCCAGTAGTCCAGCACGTCGAAGGCATCCAGCCGGTCTGGCGGGACCGGATGCTGGATGCGGACCAGGTTGCGCGCGATGAGGTCGCGATTCGTGACGGCGGGGCGGGGTGCGGGCCCGATGACCTCGCCGAAGGAAGCGAAGGCTTCGGGCGTCAGCCTTTCCACCTGCAGGCGGCGTATGACGGTGCCGGTCACTTGGGCGCGTCCGCCAGCTTGAGCAGGCGCGCAGCATTCGCGCCCATGACCTTGGGGCGGACGTCCGGCTTGAAGGCGAGCGCCGCATAGCGCTCCAGCGCGACATCGAAGGTGAAGAAGGGAAAGGCGCTCGCGAACAGCGCCTTGTCCGAGACCAGGTCATTCACGCCCTCGACGTACTCGGCGGACCAGGGACGGCGCTCCATGCCGGACCATTCGAAATATACGTTCCGGTGACGGTAGGCCACGGTGATCATCTCCCTGATCCAGGGATAGCCGCCGTGGCTCATGACGATCTTCAGCTCCGGCAGGTCGGTTGCCACCTGGTCGACATGGAGCGGCGACGCATCGGCCATGATGACGCCCGGCATGCGGTACGCCCAGCCCGAGGTGAGCACCACGGGGATGTCGAGTTCGATGCACTTCGCATAGATTGGATAATACATCCGGTTGTCTGGCGGGATCTTGTGCATGTACGGATCCATGGAGACGCCACGCATCCCGTGCTCGTGGTAGCAGCGCTCGACTTCCCGCACCGCATCCATGCCCTTGTGCGGATCGACGCCGGCGAAGCCGATCAACCTGCCATTCGCCTCCTTCACCACGCGGCCGACCACGTCGTTGCTCATCTTCCACTGATAGGTCGTCTCGATGTCCCGGCCTTCAAGCACGCCGAGGTCGATGCCGTTCGCATCCATCGCCGCGATGAGATCGCCAAGGTCCCGGCGCGGGAGTTCGTAGCCACGACTCTCCGTGAAGCTCTTGAAGATGGGGTTATTGGTGATCGAGGCGAACTCCTCGATTTCCGGTCGGACGCGAAAGTCGATGATCATGCAGCTCTTCCCTGGATCGGAATTGAAGATCATGGAGATGGCGGGTCAATCGTTGACGCGCATCTCCCAGATGTCGGCGATGGTGCCGTAATCGAGGTAGCCGAGGCGGGCGAGCGGCTGCATCTTCGCCAGGTCCACGCGGCCGTCGGTGAACAACTCGTGTCGGATGTGGATGCCGACGACATGACCGATCACCAGCCAGTTTCGCCCGGCCGGGCCCGGCAGCTCCTGGATGGCGTGGAGCCGGCATTCCAGATGCGCTGGGGATTCCGCAATCCGCGGCACGGAGACGACGCGTCCTGGCAGCAGGGAGAGGCCCGCTGCCGTGACCTCAGAGGTCATCGCCGGCAACTCACGCGCGGTCGTCACCATCGGGTCGCAGAGAGCGACCGTCGCAATATTCACAACGAATTCGCCATGACGGCGAAGATGCTGGATCGTGTCCTTCTGTTCGCCGCCGCGTGTCAGGCCGTTCGCGGCAAAGGCGACCACGGGCGGCGATCGTACTACCGCGTTGAAGAAGCTGTAGGGGGCCAGATTGACCAGCCCATCCGCACCGACCGTCGTGATCCATCCGACCGGCCGCGGCACGATCAACGATGTGAATGGGTCATGCGCCAGGCCATGCGGATCAATGCCAGGACGATAGAACAGCGTCGCAGCCTCCGGCCTGGCTTCGATCGCAGCCGCGTCGCTGTGCTGCTGCAAACCGCGGGTGATCACTTATCCAACCCCCCTCGCATGTTCCAGCGCGCTGGTTTCGTCGTCGCGCGTGTCAGTCGAGCCGAATGCCGAGTTGCGGGACCAGCTGCGCCCAACGTTCGCGCTCGCGCGCCAGCAGCGCGGCCGCGGCCGCGGCGGAGCCGCCGATCGGCTCGGCGCCGAATTCGCGTATCCACGCCGCCATCGCCGGATCTCGTATGGCCGCATCCAATTCCGCATTCAGCCGGGCCACGACAGGCGCCGGCATGCTTGCCGGCCCAACGATGACCTGCCATGAGGAGATCGTCGCCTCCCCAAGCCCGAGCTCGGCCAGCGTCGGCACGTCGGGCAATGCGGCGCAGCGCGTCGCGGTCGTCACCGCCATTGCGCGCACGCGTCCCTCTCGCGCCAGCGGGATCGTCGTCGTCACATTGTCCACATAGATCTTGAGCTGCCCGTTCATGATGTCGGTCAGAGCCTGCGGCGATCCGCGGTAAGGGACATGGGTCAAGTCCAAGCCCAGCGCCTTCGACAGGATAGCGCCGGTGAGATGGTTGGAACTGCCCGCACCGACGGACCCATAGGGCTCCGTCGGGCGGCTGCGCAGCCACGCGACGAAGGCAGGCCAGGTGGCCGGCACATCCAGGTTCGTCACGATGACATTGGGCTGATCCCAGACTTGCACCAATGGCGTGAAGTCGGTCGCAGCGTTGAACGTCATCCGCGACGGCATCAGCGCGGGGTTGACGGCGAGAGGCCCCATCGGCGAGAGGCCGATGATCGTGCCGTCGGGTGCGCCCCTGGCAACCGCTTCCATCGCGATGTGGCCATTCGCGCCGGCCCGGTTCTCGACGACGACGGGCTGTCCAAGCTTTGGGCTCATCATCTCCGCGAGCCTACGGACCAACAGGTCGGAGGCGCCTCCGGGCGGGAAGCCGACGAGAAACCTCAGAGGTCTTGAGGGTGCCCATTGTTGGGCATGCGCCTGCTCCGCCATCCCCATCACGCCCACGGCCGCCATCGCCGTGCGGCGGCTCAGTCGAATGTTGAAGTTCCCCATGTCCATCTTCTCTCCGCGGACCCGTGTTGCAAGCCTAAGCGCGATTCAGCCGCCTTGGATCATCGCGGCCGGTGGTCGTTCCATTGACCAGCGGCGCCGGAAAGTCATCCCTACATCGAAGTGTCGATGTTCGCGGCTGCGGGCTGTCGGTCTCCAGGCCGGGTCGGAGGCCGAGCGACCCGCGATAGAAGCGCGAGTACTCGGCCAGCTTCTGCGTACGAAAATTGTCGTGGTCAACGACGCCGCCAGACATGGGGTGTCCTTTTCCGATAGTGATTATTTAATCATTAGCTTTGGCGGCGTGTCAAGGGCTGTTAAGCTTATCCACGTCGCGCCGGGGCACGCTGCGATCAGGTCAGATCGACCGGTCCGGTCGGAGGGAAACATGGGTGCAACAGGGGCACAGCCGCGCGTTCGGTTGCAGCGTGCGGAGCGAGAGAAGCTGTTTCTCAGTGAGGCGATCGCTTTCTTCGCTGAGGCAGGATTTGGCGGCGATACCAAGGCGCTGGCGCAGCGCCTTGGTGTGACGCAATCGCTGCTCTATCGCTACTTTCCAAGCAAGGATGCCCTCATTGAGCGGGTCTTCGACGAGATTTTCCTGACCAACTTCAATCCGCTCTGGGAGGAGATGCTGACCGACCGGACACAGGGTGTGCAGACGCGACTGATGACCTTCCATCGGGATTTCGCCCGCGTGCACTTGCGCCGAGATCGCGTCCGGCTATCGCTGTTTTTTGCCCTCCGCGGCTGGGATATGTCGAGCTATTTCCGGCTGATGCGGGATCGCGTCTACGTGCCGATTGCCGTCAGTCTTCGCGAGTATGCGGGCGAACCACCGCTTGCGGAAGCACCACTGCGCCAGCCAGAAGTCGAACTTGGCAAGGCGGCGGTGGAAAAGATTCAGTATTATGGCATTCGGAAATGGGTTTACAACTTGTCTGATCTGCCACCGATTGAGTCGCTGATCGACATCTCCGTCCGCGGTCTTTTGGACGGTGTGCGATGCGCGCTGCCCGAATTCAGACATGTCGGCGGTCTCTATCGTTATGGCGACCACGCTCAGCCACTGTTCGGCGTTAACAGGACCGTTGATTAAGCGCCGGCGAATGTCCGGCTTGACGATGAAACTCGGCCGCGCCCGGGCTTCGCCTGCTAGCAGCGGCTTCAACCAGATAAACTGGGAGAGCGTCGCCAAGGTTTTCCAGGACCTGGAGTGGCGGCACACCGCGCAGCGGTCGCCGATGTTAGCCGTAGAGGACGAGCCCGCGTTGGTCGCGCGCCCGTCCTTGCTGCCCTGACGCCGTCCAAGGCCGCACGTCGATCCGCTGACAAAATTATACGCTGCCCGGTGGCGGTGCACCTCTTCCGCTTGCCGCAGTGTAGCGGAACGACCCACGTCACCGCATGCTGTCACGTTGCACGAAGAGCTTCTCATACCCCTGGCGTAGCG
>CANJXD010000388.1 GCA_947478535.1 Acetobacteraceae bacterium | reverse complement strand
GGATGGGGTGGACCGCGTGACCTTCCTCGTTTCCACCAATCCCGGCCAGGCGCCCGGAGCCTTGGACAAGGTGGCCTCGGGTGGCGAACTGTCCCGCCTGATGCTGGCGCTGAAGGTCGTCCTCGCCGCGGGTTCCCCGGTACCGACGCTGGTCTTCGACGAGGTGGATAGCGGCGTCGGCGGCGCCACCGCGGCCGCCGTCGGCGAAAGGCTTGCCCGAGTCGCGGAACGGTTGCAGGTGCTGGTGGTGACGCATTCGCCGCAGGTCGCGGCACGCGGCGGACGCCATCTTTCCGTCTCGAAGCAGGTAAAGGCCGGCCGGGCCGAAACCCGCGTGACACCGCTCGACGCGCCCGCGCGGCGTGAGGAACTGGCCCGTATGCTGGCGGGGGAGACGGTGACGGACGCCGCGCGGATGGCGGCCGACAGCCTGTTGGCGGGGGGATTGCTGTGAGCGACGCCGCATTGCGCACCCGGGGCGCGGAGGCGCTGACGGAGGAGGAGGCGAACCAGGAACTGGCTGCCCTCGCCGCCGAGATCGCGCATCATGATGAAGCGTATCACCGCCACGACGCACCGGAGATCAGCGACGCCGCCTATGACGCGCTGGTCGCCCGCAACCGCACCATCGAGGCGCGCTTCCCCGAATTGGTGCGCCAGGACAGTCCGAGCCAGCGCGTCGGCACGGAGGTGGCGGAGGGCTTCGCCAAGCTGCGGCATGGCGTGCCGATGCTCAGCCTCGACAACGCCTTCGCGGATGAGGACTTTCTCGAGTTTGGGGCTTCGATCCGGCGCTTCCTGAAGCTGGCGCCAGAGGATGTGCTGGAGTTCGTCGGTGAGCCGAAGATCGATGGCCTGTCGATCAACCTGACCTATGAGGAGGGAGTCTTCATCCGCGGTGCCACGCGCGGCGATGGGTCGGAGGGCGAGGATGTCACCCGCAACCTGCTGACGCTGGCGGACCTGCCACGCCAGCTTCCCGCCCCCTTCCCCGCCCGCATCGAAATCCGCGGCGAGGTGTTCTGCGAGAAGGTCGATTTTCTGCAGTTCCGCGCCCAGCAGCAGCGGGCGGCGGCGGAGCGGGAGGAAAGGCGGGCGCGGGGCGAGAAGGTCGGCCCGGCGATCACCATCCCCGTCAACCCGCGCAACTTCGCCGCCGGGTCACTGCGGCAGTTGGACTCGGAGATCACGGCGCAGCGTCCGCTGAAACTGTTCGCCTATGCCATGGGGGAAGCCAGCGAACAGCCGGCCGAAACCCATGCCGCCTGGCTCGAACGGCTGCGCGGCTGGGGATTCGCCGTGAATCCACTTTCCGAAGTGCTGGCGGATGAATCGGCCGCGCTCGGCTTCCAGAAGCGGGTGGGCGAGCAGCGGGCGGGGCTGAGCTACGATATCGATGGCGTCGTCTACAAGCTGAACCGGCTGGACTGGCAGCGCCGCCTCGGCTTCGTCGGACGTGCTCCGCGCTGGGCTGTCGCGTGGAAATTCCCCGCGGAGCAGGCGACGACGGTGCTTCTGGATATCGAAATCCAGGTCGGCCGCACCGGCGCGCTGACGCCGCGCGCGGTGATGCAGCCCGTGGGCGTCGGCGGCGTCATGGTGACCCATGCCAGCCTGCACAATGAGGATGAGATCGCCCGCAAGGATGTGCGCATCGGCGATACCGTCATCCTGCAACGCGCCGGGGACGTGATCCCGCAGATCCTCGGCATCGTGCCGGAAAAGCGCCCCGCGGACGCCATACCCTTCGCCTTCCCCGATCGCTGCCCCGCCTGCGGCAGCCACGCCGTGCGCCCGCCCGGCGAGGTGGTAAAGCGCTGCACCGGCGGCCTGACCTGCCCGGCCCAGACGGTGGAACGCCTGATCCACTTCGCCCGCCGCAACGCCATGGATATCGAAGGGCTGGGGGCGGAGAACGTCCAGACACTGTTCGAGGCAGGCCTGGTGAAAGGCCCCGCCGACATCTTCCGCCTCAAGGCCCACGAAGCCACCATGCTCGGCTGGGAAGGCTGGGGCGCCCGCAAGGTGGCGAATTTGCTGGCCGCCATCGAGGCCCGCCGCAGCGTGCCGCTCGAACGCTTCATCTTCGCCCTCGGCATCCGCCGGATCGGGGAGGCGAATGCCAAGCTCCTCGCGCGCCACTACCACAGCCTGCCCGAATGGCGCGCCCGCATGCTGGCCGCCACCACCATCGGCTCCGAGGCGCGGGAGGAGTTGGGCTCGATCCAGGGCGTCGGCCCGTCCATCGCCACGGAACTCGCGGATTTTTTCGCCGAGCCCCATAACCGCGCAGCGCTGGAGGATCTGGCCCGGGAGGTGACACCGGAGGAAGCGGTGGTCGCCGCCGCCGCCGATAGCCCCTTCGCCGGCAAGGTGCTGGTCTTCACCGGCACGCTCGAAACCCTGTCCCGCGACGAAGCGGAGGCCCAGGCCGAACGGCTCGGCGCCAAGGTGACGAAAAGCGTCTCGAAGAAGACGGATTTCGTCATCGTCGGCGCCGATGCCGGCAGCAAGGCGAAGAAGGCGACGGAGCTTGGCGTGCGGATACTGACGGAAGCGGAATGGCGAGAGATGGCGGGCATCGCCTGAACGCTTGCGCTGAGGCCCCCGGCACCCCTATTTGCGCGCCATGTCAGCCTTCTTCCTCGCCGCCCTGCTGCTCTCCGTCGCCGCGTATATCCATACGCGCTCGGTGGACCCGTCGATGCGCCCGGCCAATGCCCTCGCGGACCTGTTCTGGCGCGGGCTTTCCTATCTCTGCCTCGCGGTCTGGGCGATGCTGATCCTGCGCGGCTTCTACGACCGCCACTGGGCGGATGGCGCGTCGGCGCTGCTCGGCTCCATCGCCGTCAACTGGTGGTTCGGCCATCGCGGGCCACGGCCAACCTGGCCGGGGCTTTCCATGCTGTTCGGCGCGGTAGGGCTCGGCCTCGCCTACTACTCCTTTAGGTACGAATAGGCGGCAGGTCGAGGCGCACGGCTTCCGCGTCGCCATCCTCCGCGGGGTAGATCACGCGGACCTTCGGGTCATGCCCCGGCACGATCAGGCTTTCATCGCCGCCGGCCAGGGCGCGGGCGCGGCGCCAGCCCTGCACCATCGCGCCCATGTCGAACAGGATCGGGAACGGGTTCTGCCGCGCCATATTGGCGTAGTAGTGGCTGGCATCGCTGGCCAGCACGACGCCACCGCGCGCCGTCTGCACCTTCACCATCTGCAACCCATCGGAATGCCCGCCGACGCGGTGCAGCGTGACGCCAGGGGCGACCTCCCCTTCCCCGTCATGGAACGTCACGCGCTCCGCATAGACGGCGCGAACCAGGGCGATGACGTCCTCCACCTCGAAGGGTGCGCGTATGCAGGGGGCGCAGATGTGGCGGCCCGTGGCGAAGGCGACTTCCCGGTCCTGGATATGCAGCCGCGCCTGCGGGAACAGCGGCAGGTTACCGGCGTGGTCGTAGTGCAGATGCGTCAGGATCACATCGGTGATCGCCTCTGGCGCCGAGCCGACGGCGCGCAGGCAATCCGCGACCGGGCGCAGGATGGTGCGGCCGCGCTTGGCGGCCATCGCCGCATCAAAGCCGGTATCGACCAGGATCTGCTCGCCAGCTGGCCCGCGCAGCAGCCAGACGAAGTAGTCCATTGGCATCGCGTCATGCGCATCGGCGACCGGCATCAGGAAGTTCTCCTGCGCCGGCCGGTCATGCCGGGCGTAGCGCAGGGCGAGGATCTCCCACATCCGCTCAGCCCTTGCGGGGGATTTGCGGCGAGGAGAGTTCGGAGGCGGCCAGCGCCTCGCTGAACCGCGCCACATCCGTATGGTCCTGCCCCGGGCCGAGCAGGGCGGCGGCGGCGGTCCACAATTCCCGCGTCTGCGCGGCGAGCGGCACGGGCGTGCCCGTCTCTCGCCCCACCTGGAGCGCGATGGACAGGTCCTTCACCATCAGGTCCAGCCCGAAGCCGGAATTGAAGCCGCGGGACAGCACGAACTGATTGAGCTTCTTCTGCGTGCTGTTGTTCATGCCCGTGGAGGCGTTCAGCACCTCCACCATCACCGCGGGGTCGAGCCCGAAGCGGCTGCCGATCAGCAGCGCCTCCACGCTGATCAGCAGGCCGGCGGCGCTGACCAGGTTGTTCAGCGCCTTCATCGCCTGGCCCGCACCGATGTCACCGCAGCGCGTGATCGTCGTGCCCATGGCGCGCAGCACCGGGTCAACCCGCGCCAGCGCCGCCGCATCGCCGCCCGTCATGATGGCGAGCGTGCCAGTCTCCGCCCGCGCGACGCCGCCGGAAACCGGCGCGTCCACCATGCCGATGCCCTTGGCCGAGAGATCGCCCTCCATGGTCCGCGTGGCGGAAGGCTCGCCGGAGGACATCTCGATCACCACGGCGCCGGGCGCGAGGCTGCCCGCCACGCCCGCGAGCACCGCTGCGACGTCCTTGCTGGTCGGCAGCATGGTGATGACGGCGTCGGCACCTTTGGCGACCTCGGCCGGGCTGCTGGCGGCAGTGCCGCCATGCTTGGCCGCGAAGTCGGTGGCACGCCCCGGCACGGCATCCAGCACAGCGACGTCGAAGCCGGCTTCCAGCAGGCGCAGCGCCATGGGCCAGCCCATGCGCCCGATACCGATGAAACCGATCCGCTTGATGGCCGCGCCCATTCTGGAGTCCTCCGTGATGGCGCGAAAGCTGAAGGCGCGAGGCCCAGGGGTCAACAGGGCCGGCGCCTGCGATAGGATGCGCCACGAAGAACGGAAGGATGCGGCATGTTCGAAGGCTTCGTGGAGGAACGTCGGGACATTGGCGGGCAGGCGCTGCGCCTGCGCCGCGGCGGTGAAGGCCCGCCATTGCTGCTGCTGCACGGCAATCCGCAGACGCACGCCATGTGGCACAAGGTCGCGCCCGAGTTGGCGCGGCGCTTCACCGTGGTCTGCCCGGACCTGCGCGGCTATGGGCTTTCCGGCAAGCCGCCCGTCTCCGCCGACCACGCCGCCTATGCGAAGCGCGCCATGGCGGCGGATATGGTGGGGCTAATGGCGCAGCTCGGTTTTCTGCGATTCCAGGTCGTCGCGCATGACCGTGGCGCGCGCGTCGCGCATCGGATGGCACTGGATGCGCCACAGGCCGTGGCACGGCTTTGCACGATGGATATCGTGCCGACGCTGCACCACTTCGAGCGCACCGACATGGCCTTCGCCATGGGCTATTATCACTGGTTCTTCCTCGCCCAGCCGCATCCGAAGCCCGAGCGCATGATCCTGCGGGATGTGGAGGACTGGTTCGACCTGCACACATCGCGCGAGCCGAAGGACAAAGGCTTCTTCCATCCCGAGGCCCGCGCCGACTACCTGCGCGCCCTGCACGAACCCGGCACCGTCGCCGCGATCTGCGAGGACTATCGCGCCGCCACCGCGATCGACCTCGACCATGACCGCGCAAGCCGCGCGGCGGGGGTGAAGGTGGCCTGCCCGCTGCTCGCGCTGTGGGGGGCAAAGGGCAAGGTCGGCACCTGGTATGAACCGCTGGACGTCTGGCGCGGCTACGCCAGCGGCCCGGTCAGCGGCGGTGCCGTGAATTCGGGCCACTACCTCGCGGAAGAAGCGCCGGAAGAAGTCCTCGCGGCGCTGGAGACCTTCC